>JACMKO010000255.1 GCA_014380065.1 Leptolyngbya sp. ES-bin-22
AGATCCTGGATCGCTGGCAGGTGACGATCGTTCAAAACGCTCAACTGCTTCAGGTGCAACGCAGGCTCTTGCTCCTGAAGTGGCAGTGCTTTAGAGGCATCAGGTTGACGGCGCAGGTTCACCGCCCGTCCCACCATCATTTCAGCAAGCTGCTGCTCACTGCATTCCTGGGTAGTAACGGTGCCGACGGTTCGTCCATCCCGTAGCACCGTTACCCGATGGCAAACAGACATCACTTCTCGCAGCTTGTGAGAGATGAAAATGATGGTCGTGCCCTGAGCGGCAAGCATTTGCAGGGTAATAAGCAAATCATCTGCTTCCTGGGGCGTTAACACGGCGGTTGGTTCATCCAAAATCAGCACTCTGGCATGGCGGTAAAGCGCTTTGAGAATTTCAACGCGCTGCTGTTCGCCAACGGAGAGTTGCCAGACTGGTATGGCTGGGTTCATTTTCAGCCCATACTGGTCTGCCAGATTTTGTAAATGGCGATGAAGCTGTCGCGGCGCTTCCCGCAGCAAGGTTCGACCTGTTTGCCCCAGGATGATATTTTCCGCCACTGTAAAGCTGTCTACCAGCATAAAATGCTGATGCACCATGCCAATGCCTGCCGCGATCGCCTCACGCGGCGATCGAAACCGGACAGGCTCGCCAAAGAGCCGAATCTGTCCAGCGTCTGGCTCGTATAAGCCACAAAGAATGTTCATCAACGTGGTCTTGCCAGCCCCGTTTTCGCCCAAAAGCGCGTGGATTTCGCCCGCTCGAACGTCAAAGTGAATCCCTTGATTCGCTAACACACCCGGAAATTGCTTATCAATTCCCTGCATCTCAATCACAAGAGTTTGAGTCGTGGTGGTTTCGGTGGTAAGCATTTACTTGGGTTGATACGGCACCGTCAAGGTTCCAGCGATAATCTTGGCTTTAGTATCTTCAATTAACTTGACTTTCTCGGCTCCCAGCTTTTCCTTGAAATTGGCAGGCACCTCCACCTTAATCACCCCTTCCTTAACCCCCATCTTGTAATACTGTTTGGCAAAGGTGCCTTTCTGGGTGTCGTCCACCATCCGCGCAAACAGCGGCTCCATGTTCCAAATCAGGTTGACAGCGACCACATTCGGTCCCAGCGCAGTCATATCGCCTACGTAGCTGGATGAAAACCCACCTTTGACTTTTGCCGCTTCAATCTGACCCAATGTTGGACCATCGCCACACCCAATCCAGAAATCTACTCCTGTATCTGCCTGTGAGAGTGCTGCCTCCTTTGCTTTGGCAACATCGCTCCAGTTGCCGACAGCAGTACTCACCAGCGTGATACTGGGCTTCACTTCTTTGGCTCCTGCCAGAGCCGCAGCTCCCATCGCTTTGCAAACGGGAATGTCAAAGCCGTAGAGGGCACCCAGCTTGCCGCTTTTTGAGAGTTGGGCACCCACTTTGCCCATCAGGTAAGCACCTTCGTAAAACGGTTGGTCATAATCCGCTACATTTTCAGTCACTTTGCCAATGCCCCCTGCGTAGGCAAAGTTGACCTTGGGAAATTCCTTTCCCACCTTAAACACCGCATCCCCGTAATTAAAGGAGTGAGCCACGATCGTGGTGTAACCGGCTTCAGCATACTGCCGCAAAACGCGCTCCACATCGGCAACCGGAACCGCTTCTGAAGTCACCACATCGACGCCTTTTGCTTTCAGCGCCATTGCCGACTCCTGAGCCATTTGGTTCCAAGACTTATCAGTCGGCAGACCCGGTAAGATCAGCGCCAATTTACCAGCACTATTAGCCACCGGACTGGAGGCAGCACTCGCTTCGGGAGATGGAGCCTGGGTGGTTGGGGTTTGTCCGCCACAGGCAACGAGCAATAGCAGCGGGGTGGCAACTAACAAACGGGTCAGAGTTGCTTGCAGCGATCGAGCGTAGAGCTTTTTGATCATGTCTTCCATCGTGATTGGGGGTCTATTGAGCATAAATATGGACGCATAAACATAGAGGCGGCGTGGGCGAGTCAAGCGAACGCATTCAAGCACCGACTCATAAAAGTGTGCTAATACGTCGCCTGCAATAAGTCAATCAAATAATCTCCAGCAAGTACAGGCGCATACTTGGATGGACTGGTTGGGCTTTGACAACTATCAATACAGCTGATTTCGACATCCATGTTGGGATAGCAAAAGAAGGCGATCGCATAGCGGGAGCGGTGCGCTCGATCGCCCGTTGGCACGCCAACCCGATGCTTAGTAGAGCGAAACACATCATTTGTCCAGCGCTCCATTAAATCGCCCGTATTGACCAGCAACGTGTCAGGAATGCAGGGTGCAAAAAGCCATTCACCAGAGCGGCTCTGGACTTCTAGCCCACCGACATCATCTTGAAACAAGAGCGTTACAGACCCGTAGTCCGAGTGCTCTCCAGCGCGAATTTGGTCAGGTTCCAGCGCTGTCTCAAGCGATGGGTAGTGTAGCAACCGCAGCGTGTTCTCTCGCTTGCTATGCAAATCGATGAGAAATGAGGGTGGTAGTTGAAGCGACAGCGCAAACGCTTGTAGGATGCGATCGGTCGCCGCGATACAGGCACCAAAAAAACCTAGCATCGTTTGGCGAAACTCATCGTCCTCGGGCAACCAGCGATTCTGAGTCAGAGCCGCCTGAGACAAGTCAGAGCCGGAAAGGGAGCGTTCTTCTTTACGAGGCTCCTCCTTTCCAATGTTAAAACACTCTTTTGCATCTCCGGGACGCTGAGGATTGAGCCGCTCTCGTTGCACACCAATGTAGCCTCGATTGCTGAACGCTTCAGTCCAGGCTAGCTGCTGTTTGGTCTCTAGAGGCAGAGCGAAAAACCGTTGGCTTTGCTGAAACACTTGCTCTAGCACGTCTGCAGCGATTCCATGATTCTTCAGGTACATGAACCCAGCTGTGTGACAGGCCTGGTAAATCTCCTGCGCTACCTGTTGTTGTGCCTCAGCATCGCCAGAGATAAAAGGCTCAAAGTCGATGACTGGGATGGTTATAGAGTCTAGAACTATAGCAGTCATAATGGGAACCGAATTGCAGTGTGGTGCTAAGCCCTGCAATCCTCTCAACAACCAATAGGCTGATTTTGTGTAGGAGAGAACAATTAGCCTTAGAAAGTTAAGCAATTTCGCCTTTCAGCCGCAAGCATCGTATCTGAGTCCGGTTGATTCACTGAATCCTTGGAATAACTTAGAGCTTGCACCAGTCGCATCAGCCTGCCCTGCAATCAATATACGGGCAGGGCAAGGTGCTCGTTGAAAGATGGTCAGTCAACCAGATTTCCCAGCTTTAGTTTACCCGTCCACTAAAAGTTGACAGACTACTAGTGGTGCTATGACCTGGCTCATCAGAAGGACTGTCAGACTGTGGTAGGACATCTGCTGCCCGACTATGTTCATGAAGATTCCACTTTGGGGTTGAGATGCAGTCGAGTAGGACATCGCTGCCCTACCCTCTGCTACAAAACCGTGCTTGCCAGTTTGCTGGCACACGGCTCCTCAACCATCGGGTGCTTGTCATGCATACCATGAGCCGCTGGCAAACTGCCTTGACTCATGGCTCAGTGGCTTTGTTTTAGCAACTGCAACACCAGCGGTGAAGCTGGCGTTTCATCCATACGTAGTCGTTAACTCGCTCATGACGTGTGCATTGCGACTCACAACGCGACTTTCCTGATGGTCGTGTCTCCGTCTGCATATCCTTTGGCTTTCCCAAAGGCATTGGCTTCTGAGACAATCCCTCCCTCACCAAGCTTGCTGTAGGTGAGCAGATTATTTGGCGCAATTAGCAAATGAGTGGCGCAATCCCTAGAATCCATGCTTCGCATCAAGCTTGCTAACATCTTGACCTCCAAAACCTGTCAATGGTCTCTACTGCCTAACTGCCTCAAAGCTAATTGGGGCCAAGATTGTAGATGTTCATTCACTGCGCCACTCATTTGCTATTCGCGCCATTATTCGGCTCTTCCCAGGTTTTGGTGATCTGGGTTCTGCAACAGCTTGGAGACCTAGCACCTTCGTAATCAAGATCAGCGGCTACGCCCTTTTTCACCAAAAACTGGGAAGAGCCCAAATCGTTTGCTCATTTACACCAGTGATAAACGA
>JACMKO010000256.1 GCA_014380065.1 Leptolyngbya sp. ES-bin-22
CCGCATCGGCATAACTGACATTGGCGCTCGAACGCAAACAACACTGTTCCAGATAGGGACTCAGTTGCTTACCTTTGCCCACGCCTAAAATTTCGGCTTGCCGACTGCGGATGGGCAGGTTGCCGAGAATGCTTTTTAGGGTGCGCTGGTAGCCTTCTGCTGTTTTTGTAGCGCTGCTAATAAAAAAACGCCTATTTGCGGACTCACCTGTTCTTGGAGTTGCTCGCGGATGACTTTTTCAATCCCACCCAGATCCTGCATCCGACTTGGATCAGCATCCTTATACAAAAGTCTGGCGATAGCTTGTACGTGCTCATTCAGTTCTTGCTTCTCGGCGGGAGTCATGGCAGGACCTCGTTTTATCTACCTTGACTCATTCTCATTTTTCTACAAAGAAGGTGACATGCTCCCGTTGCCACCTGGTTTCGCAAGATCACGTAGAAATCTAAGTGAATCAAGAAAATTAGATTTTCCAGCAGCATTAGGACCAACAAGAAAGACACGATCCCTTAAGTCAACATCGATTGACCGAAAGTTTCTCCAGTTCTTTAGATGAATATGAGAAATAATCATTATTTGAAACAAAAAGCTCTTTGTCTTTCAATTAACAATAAACCAGTCATGATGAATCTAGCCAAAGGTTAAAGCATCTCGACATTTAATTGAACAGAGTTTTGCTGGTCAACTATCTAATACAGGTAGGTGAACAGGTTGCTTGGTGTTGATGCGTTTAAGAGCGGCAGCCAAACGGTAATTATTTGCATAGTAGCCCTGATGTGGGCAAATGGACAGCAAGCTTCTGTGGCTTACAGTAAACTTGACGCAAAAGAGTTAAGGAAACTACGAGATGCATCGGCTTTTAGGCTTCATCGGGATGGTTTTCGCGATCGTCCTGCTTCTAGGTGTGCCTGATGGTTTAGCGTCTGTGCATACCTATCCAGAAGGCAACGATCGCGTCATGATTCGATCGCTGCAAACGTTGCGCGATCGAACGGATCAGGCGTGGCAGGTGGTTTTCTACAAGCGAGTACAGCATGGGTTGGCGCAGAGCTTGCATCTACGACTGGTGGGCTTTCCATGTGGCGTGGCACTGCAACATCCAAGTGCGCTGAAAATTACAACGGGCACAGAAAAGGTCTGGATGGCGACGGAAACAGCGCCTGTGACGGATGCTCTGAATGTGGCGGAGTATGACTTGTTTGAAGTGATGCGCCAGTTGACCGCAACGACACCATTGCGATTGACGGTACCTGTGCAGGGAGAGTCGATCGAGCTGCCCATTCCACCATTTGTAGTAGAAGAATGGCGAAAGGTTGCCCAAAGTAGTCCATCAGGCGGTTGAGTGCGGTTGAGCCTGGGTCGCCAGCGCGATCGCCTGTGGAAAGATGCGATGTTCCTGGACGTGGATGCGATCGTGCAGCGTTTCGAGCGTGTCATCAGGCATTACGGGCACTGCGGCTTGCATGATGATGTCGCCGCTATCGACTTCTGGCACGACGAGATGAACCGTGCAGCCTGTGATTTTTACGCCTGCTGCCAGCGCTTGCTCAACGGCGCGGTTGCCCTTAAAGCTAGGGAGAAGGCTGGGATGAATGTTTAGAATGCGTCTGGGAAAGGCATTGATCAAAACGGGTGTGACAATGCGCATCCAGCCTGCCATGATGACCCATTCCACCTCATGCTTTTGCAGGGTTTCAACGATCGCCCCATCCAGCGCTTCCCGACTGTCAAACTCGCGATGGTTGAGCAACACCGAAGGAATGCCCCAGCGATCGGCTCTAGCAGACGCTTTTGCGCCAGGATTGTTGTAGAGCAATATTTGCACTTGTGCGTGAAGCCGCTGGTCGGCAATGGCTTGAGCGATCGCCTCAAAATTACTGCCACTTCCTGATGCCATCACGCCTAACTTGAGCGGTGCAGCACTCGGAGGCGAGGGCGCTGAAACGTTGGGTGAAATTAAGGCTGCATTGAAATTCATCGAATCACTTGATTGGGTCGGAGCTGAAGACTACTTCAACTGAGTGCCAGGAGGCAGCGTGGTTTCGTCAGACACTTTTTGAAACAGCGTGGCGTTGTCAGTAAGAGCAGCGGGGCGAGGCTTACCGGGACGGGTGCCCAACATTTGCAAGCGCAGTTCACCGTTAGCATTGAATTCAAATAGCGTTTTGACGATGGCATTATCTGCCAGCACAATATCAAGGTGTATGGGTTGGGGCTTGCCGTCGATGCGGTACTGAAATTGACTGGCGATCGCGTTTCCTGACGCTGACGTGCCCGAAATGATGTACACCTTTCCTTCTGGAGCAAAGACAAACATGACCATATCGCCATCCAGCGGTTCTTTCGTCAACCACTGCCCCAAGATTTTCTTCGCCACTGGCACGGGAGCCAACGGCGGTTCAGGCTTAGATGTTGGTGCAGGTGTTGGTGAGACATCCGCGCTTGCTGGATGAGGGAGAGCAATAGTGGTAAGGCTGGTCAGACCGAAGCAACCGATCGCCATCGCTAACAGAACCGTGCGATCAATACATAAACGGGTAGGTGAGTGCATGAGCATTCTGCCAGCAGATGATCAGCATTTTACCAGTGCTGCTAGCCGATCGACCAACTGCTAAAATTCACACTACTCGCTGGCTTAAGCGTTCATGACCGTCGAGAAGACATCACGTAACCCGCAACTCGACTTTGATAGCGACACGATAACTGCGTGGGTGTTCCTGTCACCTGCTCTCCTGCTGCTGGGAGTTTTCGTGCTGTATCCGATCGCCTATCTTTTTTACCTCAGCTTTACGACAGGCAGTTTTACCAGAGCTGGAGTGCATTGGGTTGGCTTGAGAAACTACTGGCGCTTGCTGCTAAATCCCGATTTTGGACAAGTGGTGGGCAATACGGTTTACTTCACGGTTGCGACCGTCATGCCTAGTTTGGTGTTACCGCTGGGGTTGGCGGTCTTGCTCGATCGGGCGATCGTCTTCCGTGATCTCCTGCGCGCAGCGTACTTCCTACCCTCCATTACATCCCTGGTGGCAGTCGGGTTGGGCTGGCGCTGGCTGTTTCAAACCGAGGGACCGCTCAACCACTGGCTAGAAGCGTTTGGCATCGACCCCATTCCCTGGCTGAGCAGTACCGTTTGGGCAATGCCCGTGCTGATTCTACTGAGCGTCTGGAAACAGCTTGGGTTCAATTTGGTGGTCTTTCTCGCAGGTCTGCAAACCATCCCTGTCAGCCGCTACGAAGCCGCCGAGTTAGATGGCGCAAATCCCTGGCAGCAGTTCTGGCACATTACTCTACCAGGACTACGCCCCACACTGATTTTCGCTGCGGTAACGACTGCAATCTTCACCCTGCGAAGCTTTGAGCAGGTTTACGTCATTACAGGCGGTGGACCGCTCAACTCCCCAAATCTGCTGGTGTATTACATCTATGAACAGGCGTTTGCTCAGTTTGACTTTGGGTATGCCGCTGCCGCCGCTACGCTGTTGTTAGGGGCAACGTTAGTGCTGGTATCTTTGCAGCTCAAACTAACGGGGGAGAAAACATCAAACTAATAGCTATCATTC
>JACMKO010000257.1 GCA_014380065.1 Leptolyngbya sp. ES-bin-22
CGCCTCCAGATCCCAATCCGTGACATCCTTCTTCTTGTCTGCCAGTTCCTTAAAGCGGACGAAGGCTTTGTTGAGTTCCTGATCCGCGAGGTCAAAGCCCAATTCTTTGAGGCGCGATCGAAACGCATTGCGACCCGACAGTTTGCCCAACACAATCTGGTTATCCGTTAGCCCGATCGACTGGGCATCCATGATTTCGTAGGTCAACCGATTTTTCAGCACGCCATCTTGGTGAATACCAGATTCATGGGCAAAGGCATTCGCACCGACGATCGCCTTGTTCGGCTGCACTAGCATCCCGGTCAGATTCGACACTAACCGCGAAGTCTTGTAAATCTGACGCGTATCGATGTTGGTGAGCGGTGCTTCTGAATCGACCGGACGACCGAGAAACGGATTGAAGTACTGTCGTCGGACGTGTAACGCCATCACCAATTCTTCCAGCGCAGCATTGCCCGCCCGCTCCCCAATACCGTTGATGGTGCATTCAAGCTGCCGTGCGCCGTTCTTCACCGCTTCCAGGAAGTTCGCAACCGCCAGCCCCAAATCGTTGTGTCCATGCACCGAAATGACTGCCCGATCGATATTAGGCACATTCTCCTTGATGCCACGAATCAACGCGCCAAATTCGGCAGGAGTCGTGTAGCCAACCGTATCGGGGATGTTGACGGTCGTAGCACCCGCAGCGATCGCCCGCTCCAGAACTTCATACAAAAATTCTGGGTCTGAACGTCCTGCATCTTCGGGCGAAAATTCCACATCATCGACAAAGGATTTAGCGTAGGCGACCATTTCACCCGCGATCGACAGCACTTCAACACGCGACTTTTTCAGCTTGTACTGCAAGTGAATATCTGATGTGGCAATGAAGGTGTGAATGCGCGAGCGAAACGCAGGCTTCAGCGCTTCGGCGGCGGCTTTAATGTCGTTTTGCGTCGTCCGCGCCAAGCCACAAATGCGAGGACCACCTTCTACGCCCACCACTTCAGCAATTTTCTGGACTGCTTCAAAGTCGCCAGGGCTAGAGTAGGGAAACCCAGCTTCAATCACGTCCACACCCAGTCGTGCCAGTTGGCGTGCGATCGTCAGCTTTTCGTCCATGTTAAGCGCCGCGCCAGGAGCCTGTTCGCCATCCCGCAGCGTGGTGTCGAAAATAAGAATGCGATCGTGACTGGGCTGAGGTTGCGTGTTCATAAGTAGAAGTTCCTGCTGTCATGCAAGCGACAATATCACTATTCTAAAGGGCGAAGTCCCCATTCCGCACTTCAAATTGTAGTATCGTGTGTTTCAAGCGCTCATCAGGAAAAGCAGCAGACCGAGAGGCAAGCAAACCTCAACCACCGCTGCTCAAAAAACTCCATGCCCTCATGGCTCTCCCCTTTACGCCTTTCTCCTCTCTAATAGTCTGATTTCTCAATTTCTTTGCGGATCGCGTTCAGGTCAATGTAGCGATCGGTCACGTTACGCAGCTCGCGGGCAATCATGCCTTCGGTGGAGACAACCGTGATGTGGGTATTTTTGGAGCGCAGAAGTTCGATCGCCCGCTCAAAATCGCCGTCACCGCTAAAAAGAATGACTCGGTTATACTGCTCAACGGTATTGAACATATCCACCACAATTTCAATATCCAGGTTCGCTTTTTGGGAGTAGCGACCAGAATTGTCGTCGTAGTACTCCTTCAAAATTTTTGTTCTCACCGTATAACCCAGACTAATGAGGGCATCTCTAAAACCCCGTTGATCCTGAGGATCTTTTAGCCCTGTATACCAAAAGGCGTTGATCAGGCTGACATCTGAGTCATGGGTGAAATGCTCTAGCACGCGTTTGGGGTCGAAAAACCAGCCATTTTTTTGTTGAGCATAGAACATATTGTTCCCGTCCACAAAAATAGAAAGACGACTCGTTGCATAAGTCATAGAAACTAAAACCTAAAATTTGTAGAAAATAAATGAATGACTAATTGTAACAACTTGTTTTAGGATCGTTACCAAAAAAGCATTACAGTCATCAATTAATAACCTGGCTAGTGTAAGACAGCAGCAGTCAACGAATAACGTTGTTGCAATGAATGCCATTACCTTGATTCGCTACTTCTCCACTCAAGCTACGATCTTTAGAAACAATTTTAAGTAACAAAAGCATCCTCCTATTGGAGGATTGATTACAAAAAGCATCTACAGACCGTGCAATTGCATGTGAACTTAAGCACAATGATCAGTGACTTGAGAAGTATTCTTTAGCAGCTACATTTACTGAGATTTCGCATACTATTTCTACGATTGCAAGATAAAGACATGACGTTTAAGGTACTCAAATGCTCTCATTATTACAAAAAACTTAAAAATTTACCTCATCGGAACGGCTCCAAGCATAGCGACCTTGGCGTAGCATTAAAAATAAACGGCTAACCCGTCATGATGCATGGATGTTAACGCAATAACGTCACTCAATCACCCTCAAACGACATTTCTGTTGGGTCAGTCGCCTTTGTGTCCCAATCTGCTGCTGCCTCAGCGGCACGGGTAGCGGCAGGGTTGACAGTATAGAGCGGCTGGGACGGCACTAACTCTAACTGTTGGGTCTGTGTGCGGGCTGGTTGTCCTCGACGGCGACGGGAAACGTTTTCTTCGCTTGTGTCTTCTGCCACCACTTCGTAGAGTAAGGCTAGTTTGTCAGGAGTTTTACCTTTGCGGAGCACTCGTCCCAAGCGTTGAATGTGTTCGCGGGTAGAGCCTGTGCCTGAGAGCACGATCGCCACACTTGCATCAGGCACGTCTACCCCTTCGTTGAGCACCCGTGAGGCAACCAGCGCTCGGTAGTCGCCTGCTTTGAATTTAGCCAGCATGTCGTGCCGTTCTTTGACACCCGTTTGATGCGTAATAGCAGGAAGTAGAAACTCCTGAGAAATGCGGTACACCGTCGCATTGTCATCCGTAAAAATAAGAGTTCGCTCGGGGTAATGGGTTGCTAACAGATCTGCCAGGACGCGCAGTTTACCTTCAGTGCCAAAGGCGATCGCACGTGCTTCCCGATGTGCCAACATCGCTCGTCGTCCAGCTTTAGAACGAGCGCTTGCCTGCACAAACCGCTGCCAGCCTTGGACGGAACCGAGGAAAATTTTGGCAGCTTGCAAAAATCGGTTTCGCACTTGCATCAGTTCGTCGTAGCGATCGCGCTCTTGCTCCGACAAGCGCACCATGATTTGTACGGCTTTGTGTTTGGCAAGCGTGGTGCCAGACAATTCCTCTGCACTTTTGCGGTAAACTTCTGCGCCAATCAGGGTGTTCAAATCTTCGTGCCTGCCGTCAGTGCGATCGGGTGTAGCGGTTAAACCCAGACGATAGGGGGCGATCGCGTATTCAGCAATCACCCGATTAAAAGCGCTCGGCAAATGATGGCACTCATCAAAAATCAGTAGCGCGTACTGATTCCCCAACGTTTCGGCATGGATGGCAGCGCTATCGTAGGTTGAGACGAGAATGGGCGTTCGATCTCTAGAGCCGCCACCTAGCAAGCCAACTTCGACATCAGGAAACGCCGCGACGAGGTGAGCATACCATTGATGCATTAAATCCAACGTGGGCACCATGATCAACGTGCTGCGTTGGGTTGCCTGCATTGCCATCTGCGCCAGATACGTTTTGCCAGCCGCCGTTGGCAGGACAACTAAGCCCATCCGTCCCGCACCGACCCATGCTGCCAAAGCCTCTTGTTGGTGGGGGTAAGGCTCCATTTCCAGCTTGGGAATCAGTTCAACCTCACAAAAGGCTTTTGCCCGATCGTCTAACTCGGTTCCCGCCTCCCGTAGCGCTAGGACGAGATTGCGGTACTGCATCGCTGGAATGCGAAAGCGCTCCACACGATCATCCCAAGTCGCAAAATCCAGCCATGCTTTGCCCCGTGGGGGTGGATGAAGAATGAGTGTGCCGCGATCGTAAGACAGCGTTGGAGTCCGAGCCATACGTTCTACCTCTATCTAAGCATCGGGATCGATCCCCATACCTCTGAGTCGTTCTGCCAGTTGTGCCACTTTCGCTTCGGCTTGTTCAGCCCGTTGCCGTTCTCGTTCAGCATTTTCGGCTCCTGTGGGAATCACAACGCCGTCAGCGTTGCACCAGCGCAACCAGCGATCGTCTTTGCCTTCAAACGTGCCATCCCACAGCGTGAAACCGATACCGATCGCGTCTAGCCAGGCTGTAGACATTTCCTGGTAGCGCCCTGCCCGTAGCTCGAACGACCGCTGCAACGTCTCGCCTAACCGTTGCAGTGGGTCAAACACAAGGTAATAAGCTACGCCCATCCGAGCATAGCCATCCAGTTTGCTGTCTAACTCGTTACCTTCTTTGTTGGAGACAATTTCAATCACAACATCTGGCGGTTTGCCAAACTCCCAGATAAAGTAGGCGCGGTTCTTCTTCTCGCGCCAATCCTGCGGCACCTCAACATCCAAACTCAGGAAGACATCTGGCACCAACGGCGGCTGACGCACAGCATAAAACACGCCTGCATTGGCTGCCAGCAGAAACGATCGGTTAGCCAACGCCGATGGATTACTGTACAGCGGCTCAGTCAGCAAGCGCTGCTGTTTTTCGGAGATGAGATTATCCACAGGTGTATCGTCCTCGATCACCAGATCGCTAATATCTGGTAACAGGTCAGCCTCGATTGGCAGTTCTGGCTCATCGCTTTCGATCGCCAGTGCGCTGATATCTGGCAACATATCAGCCTCTAGTGCCATTTCTGGAGACATCGGCAGAACCTCTCTGTGCTACCTGCAATAGTAGCGGTTTAGGTGGAGAATTGGATGAGGGATGAAGGCTAAAAAAGTTGTCCCTCTGTATTTCCTTCCTCCCCTGCTTCCTTCACTTCCTACTCCCTACTCCCTCCCTACTCCCACATGGTTTCTTCCACTCACTCCACCATCGGTGTGGCGATCGTCGGTACAGGCTTTGGACAAAAGGTGCATATTCCGGGCTTTCAGGCGCATCCCCGGACGCAGATTGTGGCAGTGTACCATCGCGATCGAGCAAAGGCGGAGGCGATCGCTCAGAAACACCAGATTCCTCATGCGTGTGAGACGATCGAGGACATTGTTGCCCTGTCGGATGTACAGGGTATCAGTCTTTCTACGCCGCCATTTCTGCATTACGAACAGGCAAAGATCGTCCTGAAGGCAGGCAAACATCTGTTGCTCGAAAAACCAACGACCCTTGCAGCGAAAGAAGCACTGGCGTTACAGCAATTAGCAGCGGCAAACGGCGCGATCGCCAACCTCAATTTTGAGTTTCGCTGCATTCCCGCCTGGCAACAACTGGCGGAGTTACTGGTAGACGGCTACGTGGGCAAACCGCGCTTGATTAAAGTGGATTGGTTGGTGTCGAGCCGAGCCGATGCCTCTCGTCCCTGGAACTGGTATGCACGTAAAGATCAGGGTGGAGGGGCCTTGGGCGCGATCGGCTCCCACGCGTTCGACTACATTGCCTGGTTATTTGGGTCGGTCAAGCAGCTCTGTGCTCGTCTGAGTGTTTCCGTGCCAGAGCGACCTGATCCTGCCAGTGGGCAACTTAAGCCCGTTGATGCCGATGACGTTTGCATGATGCTGCTAGAACTGGCAGATGGCACACCCTGTCAACTGTGCCTGAGTGCGGCAACCTATCAAGGGCGGGGACATTGGCTAGAGGTCTATGGCGATCGCGGCACACTCGTTCTCGGCAGTGACAACCAAAAAGATTATGTCCACGGCTTCAAGCTCTGGGGCAGTCAGTTGGGCGAACCGTTGAAGGAACTCGAGATTCCCAAACGCCTGGAGCTTCCCGAAACGTTTCAGGACGGTCGCATTGCGCCGTTTGTGCGGATTGTCGATCGCTGGGTGCAGGGCATTGATGCCGGACGGGCGATCGCGCCTTCTTTGCCAGAGGGACTCTACGCACAGCGTTTGATGGATCTGGCGCATGAGTCTAGTGAGAGTGGACGGTGGGTTACGGTGGAGTAAGTAGCAGTTCGCGTCAAAACTAAATCACTACTTCATGCTTTTGCTGCTGACTGCTCATACAATTTGCCTGGTCTTCACAAAACCTGGATTAGACTAAAGCCAGCAATGAAGGAACATCAAGCAGTAGGCTATCCAGCATGTCGCAGAGTCAAGAAACTATTTTGGTCACGGGTGGGGCAGGCTACATTGGCTCTCACGCCGTCTTAGCACTCCAGCAAGCGGGCTACCACGTCATTGTGTTGGACAACTTGGTGTACGGGCATCGAGACATCGCTGAAACTGTCTTAAAGGTTGAGCTAATCGAGGGGGATACCAACGATCGTCCCCTGTTAGACAAGCTCTTTGCCACCTACAACATCAGCGCTGTCATGCACTTTGCCGCCTATGCGTATGTCGGCGAGTCGGTTACTAACCCTGCGAAGTACTACCAAAACAACTTTGTTGGCACGCTGACCTTACTAGAAGCAATGCTGGCAGCGTCCGTGAAGCGCTTTGTCTTCTCATCAACGTGTGCAACGTATGGCGTGCCTCAGATTATTCCCATTCCTGAAGACCATCCGCAAAATCCCATCAACCCCTACGGTGCCACAAAGCTCATGGTGGAGCGTGTGTTGGCTGATTTTGATCAAGCCTATGACTTTAAATCGGTCTGCTTTCGCTACTTCAATGCAGCAGGGGCTGATCCTGAAGGACGCTTGGGCGAAGACCACTCGCCGGAAACGCACCTGATTCCCCTGGTCTTGCAAACAGCGTTAGGGCTGCGTGACTCGATCGCCATTTTCGGCACCGACTACCCTACCGCCGATGGCACCTGCATCCGCGACTACATCCACGTCACAGACCTTGCACAGGCTCATGTTTTGGGTCTGTCATACTTGCTCAAAGGCGGCGATACCACCGTCTTCAACCTGGGTAACGGCAGTGGGTTTTCGGTGCGCGAGGTGATTGAGATGGCGCGTCAGGTAACGGGACACGAAATCACCGCGATCGAACACGATCGTCGTCCCGGTGATCCTCCCGCGCTGGTTGGCAGCGGCGATCGTGCCCGCAGTGTTTTAGGCTGGAATCCTCAGTATGCCGACCTACACACATTGCTTTCCCATGCCTGGAACTGGCATCAAAAGCGTCATGCTCATTAAGTCAGGGTTCAGAAGGGGGAGTGGGGAGTGGGGAGTAGCGCTAACTCAAGACTCCAGCGGTCAGCAGCTATGATCTATGTCAATGATTAACAACTCAAAACTAAACGGTTCAAAACTCAAACGGTCAGCGATCGAAGGCTGAGCGCCAATAGCGCCGTTCCTAACAGCTAAATCACGTAAACTCAATACTGTTGCCAGTGAAAAAGGCTGATGGCTGTTATGGGCGTAGATACGGTGCAAAGCAGCGCGATCGAGCGAAAAAGTAACGAGATTTTTATCTCCTACTCTCGCAAAGACAAAGAGTTTGTGCAAGCTCTAGACGCGTCGCTGCGGCAGTTGGGCTATGACCCCTGGGTGGATTGGGAAGATATCCAGCCAACAGAAGACTGGTGGGCGGCAATTCAAGCAGGGATTGAAGCCGCCACTAGTTTTATCTTTGTGCTTAGCCCCGATTCGATTGCATCCAAAGTGTGTGGTCAAGAGCTTGAATACGCAGTTGCGAACCATAAACGGCTGGTGCCGATCGTGCGGCGTGAAGGCTTTGATGCAGCGGTTGTCCGTCCTGAGCTTGCCACCCACAACTGGCTCTTCTTCCGCGACACTGACGATCGCGATCGCGCCCTGCAAATTCTGACAACAGCGCTCGATACTGACTTGAAATATGTTCGCGCTCATACTCGCTTGCAGACACGGGCGATCGAGTGGGAGCACAAAAAGCGGAACGATAGTTTTTTACTGCGCGGCAGCGATCTAGAAGAAGCCGAACTATGGCTTACGCAGGCAACGGGCAAAAAGCCTCAGCCCACCGAACTCCAGGGAGCCTTCATCAACACCAGCCGTAAAGCCGAAACGGTGCGGCAGAAGGCTGAGGTGATCCGACAGCAATTTCTAACGGGCGTGGTGAGCGCCTTTTCGATCGTGGCTGTGGGTCTGGCTGGCTTTGCGTTCAAGCAAAAAATCAAGGCTGAAATTGTGGCGCAGAGTTCGGGTGCCGAAAACCTTCTGGCTTCAGGGCTAGAGTTAGAAGCACTGGTTGAAGGCTTGCGAACAGGACGGCAGCTCCAGCAAACGAGTTGGCTGCTCGCGCCAGACACGCAGCTACGCGCCATTACCGCCCTGCGACAAGTTGTTTATGGCGTAAAGGTCTTGAACACATTGCAGGGGCACCGAGGCTACGTCATGAGCGCTAGTTTTAGCCCGGATGGTCAAACGATCGTCTCTGCTAGCGCCGACCAAACGCTTAAGCTTTGGAGCCAGGAGGGGCGGCCGCTAAAAACGCTGACTGGACACAGCGATCGCGTCAACAGCGTCACCTTTAGCCCTGATGGACAAACGATTGTCTCTGCCAGTGATGATCAAACCGTCCGGCTATGGAACCGTGATGGGTTGCTGCAAACGCTTAAAGGTCACAGCGCCAAAGTCTTGAGCGCCAACTTCAGCCCGGATGGCAAACGCATTGCCTCGTCAGACGAAGACGGCATCGTTAAACTGTGGGGCGCAAACGGGAAGAGCCTCAAAACTTTTAGCGCCCTGAATTTTGCTGTTTCTCATGTCCAGTTCAGCCCTGATGGTCGGACGATCGCGACAGCAGATGGCGATTTCACCGTGCGACTCTGGACTCTCGACGGACAGCTACTCAAAACGCTAACCGGTCATACTGATTCCGTCATTAGCGTCCGTTTTAGCCCCGACGGTAAAATTCTTGCCTCTGCCAGCGAAGACCAGACGATTAAGCTGTGGTCGGTCGATCAATCAGCACCGCAACAGTTTGGGCGAGAGTTTAGAACCCTGATCGGGCACAGTGATGCAGTCAAAAGCCTGAGCTTTAGCCCCGATGGCAAATATCTGGCTTCTGCCAGCACCGATACCACCGTCCACCTATGGGATATTGAGGGGGAAACGACCAAGACCTTCCGAGGGCACAACAATTGGGTGAATAGCGTCGCTTTTAGTCCCGATGGTAAAACGCTGGTTTCTGCCAGTGGTGATCGTACCCTCAAACTCTGGGCGATCGAAGCTCAGCCACTGGTCATGTTGAAGCATCGTGGCATGGTGAACAGCGTCCGCTTTAGCCCTGATGGCGAAACGATTGCGACCGGCAGCAGCGACAACACCATTAAGCTGTGGAACCGCAATGGAACAGAACGCCTGATCTTAATGGGGCACCCAAAGCGGGTTCTTAGCGTTGCTTTTAGCCCCAATAGTCAAACCCTTGCGTCTGGCAGCGAAGACGGCACCGTTAAGCTGTGGAGCAACACAACTGGACAACCCCTCAAAACTTTACGTGGACACCAAGGCACGGTTTGGAGTGTTGCCTTTAGCCCCGATGGTCGAACGATCGCCTCTGGCAGCGAAGACGGCACCATCAAATTTTGGAGCCTTGACGGGCAGTTACTCAAAACTCTGCAAGGACATAGTGGAGCTGTTCTCAGCGTTGCCTTTAGCCCTGATGGTCGCTTTCTACTTTCTGGTAGCAACGATGCCACCGCCAAACTCTGGAGCGTCAACGGAGATGTACTCAGAACGCTGGCAGGTCAGAGTAGCCCCATTGGTGCCGTGACCTTTAGCCCCGATAGTCAAAGCCTGGCGACTGGCAGTGATGATGGCACTGTTAGACTTTGGAATCGTGGCGGCGATCAGCTTTTCACGCTCCGAGGACACGGTGGTTTTATTATGGGCGTGACGTTCAGCCCCGATGGTTCCACGATCGCAACCGCCAGTGCTGACAAAACCGTCCGGCTATGGAGCCTTAAGGGACAGCAGTTAGAAGCCTTCAAGGAGCACACCAACTGGGTCAGGAGCGTCAGCTTTAGCCCCGATGGTCAAACCCTTGCCTCTGCTAGCCAAGACGGCACCGTCATTCTCTGGAATCTGAATCTTGATGACCTAATGGCACGTGGCTGTAAGTGGCTGCGTAGCTATCCCACCACCAACCCAAACGTTAGCCAACGCGATTATGCTGTGTGTCAATAGCACCTCCACCATGCTCTCAGCCGCAGAGGTCGCAGATGCTTTTGAGGAACTACAGGGACTTTTGGTTGACTCTGAACTGACCACTTTTCGTACTTTGACGGCAACGCTCTTTGACGGCAACGCTGGGGCAAAAACTTGCCAGACTAGAACATCAAATTTACGAGCCAGCAGCGCTGATGAATCGGTTGCTGCTGTGGGTAGCAGCACTGTTGATGCGCAAAATCGCAGAGTCAAAAGCGGATGTGGTGCAGGCGATCGCGCTTATCATCGATCAGGCAATTCAAAGTCGAGGTGAGCGGGATCAGGTCGCGATGAGCGCAGCCATCTCACCTTAATGGCAGCGGCAATTTCGCAGCAGACAAACCACGCGCCAGAAGCAATGGCAAACGCGATCGCGCCCACGATTGGTAGAGCGATCAAGGAACAAATCCACTTAGAGACCGTTAGCATGGCAACGCCGCTACGTTGCCATGGAACCGATCGCAGCCACTGCCAGCCGCTAACCAAGAGCTGATAGGCAAGAGCAAATGGCTGAGAGCTGACCGCCAAACCGATCGCCCCCGTTGTCAAACGTGACAAAAAGGGAAGACTAAGATGACCGCAAAGCAGCTACTTGTGGCATCTGTTTCGAGTTAACTCATCATGTCCACGGGGTCTAAAACAACCACTTCCAAGAAAATGTGCCTGATTGGTGCTTTTGGCGTTGGCAAAACAAGCCTGATTCGTCGCTTTGTAGACCGTCAGTTTAGTGATCAGTACCTTTCCACCGTCGGCGTAACCATTTCTCGCAAACTGGTTGATTTACAAGAGCCACCAACCAAAAACTTGCAGCTCCTCAGTTGGGATCTTGAAGGCAGCACCAAGTTCAAGGCGATCGCGCCCAATGATCTGCAAGGCGCACAAGCGGCGATCGTCGTTGATGATGTGACTCGCAGCGAAACGCTAGAGCGACTCTCTGACCCTATCCAAAGCTTCTTGACCATTAACCCTCAAGGGGTTTTAGCGGTGGCGTTGAACAAAGCTGATCTGGTTGAGGAAAAAACGTTAGCGAGTTTGCTCCAAGCGGTGCCCTTTCAGCATCAGCCTTGCGTATCAACAGTGTGTGCAAACTCAGCCAAAACTGGCAAAGCCGTTGACGCACTTTTTCAAACCCTTGCCCAATGCATGATGGAGTCAGAATGAACGCTCTCTTTGAGCAACTACTCACCCTGCGACGCATGGAGTACGTGACGCTCGATCAGCACTTGCACATTGTCGACGTGTCTGCTGGTGGGCAGCGGTTTGCTGATGACGCGGTTGAGTTAGCCAAGGGCATGAATTGCTACCTGCCGTTTCCAGAATTAGTGGGGACAGAAGCCGATTTGATGGCAGTGCTTCAGGGGCAACGGGCGAGTTTTGAGCTACACGCGATCGCCCACCCTCGTCCTAACGGGTCGTTGCTGTACTTTGATCTCTGCGTGACCAGAGTGACAGAAGCCGCTTTTGCTGAGAGTGCCCTCATCATCTTTTTTGAAGATGTCACCAAGCACATGGCGCTAGAGCAATGCTTGGTGCAGGCATCCAATGAAATGAGTTTGTTGTTGCAAGCGCTCACCGCCTCCAAAGAATACCTGAACAAAATCGTCACGTCGATCGCCGATGCGTTGGTTGTGACCAATCAGGAAGGTGTCATCAAAACGGTGAATCAAGCCACACAGGACTTGTTGGGCTACAGTCAGGCAGATCTGATTGGTCAACCGATCGCGCTCCTTGTGGCAGACAACAACTTTTTGCTGCAAGCGATTCAGCCCCACACATCACAGGAGGATGCCTGCAAGGAGATTGAAATTGTTTGTCGCACCAGCAGCGGTGCCAAGCGGCTGATCGCGTTCTCCTGTTCGACCATTCAGACCGACGGTGCCAATCAGCAGGATTTCATTTACATCGGTCGTGATATTACCGATCGCGACCGCACCCAACAGCGATTGATGGCGCAGTATACGATCGCCCGACTTTTGTCCGAAGCGGCGACGATCGCACAGGCAACAACCAAAATTCTGCCAACCTTGTGTCAAGTGCTGGAATGGGATTTGGTGGAACTCTGGCTGGCGGAGGAAGACCAGGAGCCTGATGCCACCACCCCGCTCAAAGTGCAACGCTGTATTGAAGCCTGGTCAAAGTCATCGTTGCCATTACAAGAGTTTATGGCGATCGCTCAAAAGACGACGTTGGCAATGGGCATTGGTTTACCGGGTCGTGTTTGGGCAACTGGGCAACCCCAATGGCTCACAACGGCTGATGCACCGGGCGCATTACGATCGCCCCTTGCTGCCAAAGCTGGCTTACGGGCTGCGTGTGGTTTCCCAGTGCAAAGCAGTGGTGAAGTGCTAGGGGTCATCACGTTTTTTAGCCGTGAGCTGAAAGAACCGGCTCAAGACTTGCTGCAAACCATGACCGTCATCGGCAGCCAACTGGGGCAGTTCATCCAGCGCAAACGCACAGAAGCCGCTCTTTCTAAAGAACAGGAGCAAACTGAACGCTTGCTGCTCAACGTCTTACCAAAACCGATCGCAGAGCGTCTGAAACACTCCCAAGAAACCATCGCTGAGAACTTTGCGGATGCCACCGTGCTCTTTGCCGATTTAGTTAATTTCACCCAAATTGCTGCTAGCCTTTCGCCCATTGAATTAGTCAATTTGCTGAACCAGATCTTTTCAACTTTCGATCGCTTGAGCGAACACTATGACCTGGAGAAAATTAAGACGATTGGGGATGCCTACATGGTGGTGGGTGGGGTACCCAAGCAGCGACCTGACCATGCTCAGGCGATCGCTGCGATGGCACTGGATATGCAAACGGAACTCGCCCAATTCAATACTATAAACGGCAGAACCCTCACCATGCGCATTGGTATCCACAGTGGTCCTGTTATTGCGGGTGTCATTGGCATCAAAAAGTTTATCTATGATCTTTGGGGTGACACCGTCAATATTGCTAGCCGTATGGAATCTCAAGGTGTTGCAGGGCAGATTCAAGTGACAGCCTCAACCTACGCGCGGTTGCAAGACCACTATGCCTTCAAGCCTCGCGGCTGTGTTCCCATCAAAGGGAAAGGGAGAATGCACACCTATTTTCTTCTGGGTAGAAAGGTGGGTGTGACGGTGTAATCTTCTCATGCGATCGCTCTTACTATGACTTCACTTTCTCAGCCTCGCAAACCGTGCCTCCTCAGCAAGCTTTTAGCGCCACGCTGCATTGCATACCTGGTGTTCGATCGTCATACCCAACTTAAAGCATGACGGCTACAGATCCAATCGCTGGGTAAGGGCAAGGCATTGTCTTGCCCCGACAAGATGTATCGTCTTTTCAATTCAAATTGGTACCAGAACGCAGGTGAGTGCTGGTCATAGATGATACGGGCTTTAGATGATGTGGATGGACTGACATTTAGGTTCGCCGCACGTTCATGCAGCACCAGTCCTGGCGTTTCCACAGGGCAGCGACAATCCAACCGTTTTCTTCGAGGGTGTCAGCGACGGGTTTTGCCTGATCGAGCAGGATGCCGCTGAAGATGCCCCAGGTGTGCGGATGGACGATCGCAGTCATTTGGGGAATCAGGTCGATGATCACCACAGCGAGAATATTACAAACAATGCCATCCACAGGCGCGTCTATGAGTGCGGCAACGCGATCGACACTGCCTTCCTCTACAACGAGATGGTGTGCGTCAATCCCATTGAGATCGCGGCTCTCGCTAGCAGCTTTCACCGCCAGCGGATCGGTATCAACCGCGTAGGCTTGCTTTGCGCCCAGCAGGATGGCACCGATCGAGAGAATGCCCGAACCACAGCCAATATCGGCAATTGTTAGATCTTTGTTACCACTGCCTAGTCGCATTTCGAGCGATTCCAGGCAAAGCTGAGTGGTTGCGTGGTCGCCTGTGCCAAACGCAACGCCGGGTTCAAGCTGAAGGATCAGTCGATCGGTGTGCTCCGGCTTGGGCAACCAGGCAGGGTTAATGAGGAGGCGATCGCCAATTTCCTGCGGTCGCCAGTACTCCTTCCAGGTCGTTGCCCAATCTTCGTCATCAATCAAGTCCCACTGCACCGCTGGAATCGGCATCCCAACGCACAGAGCATCCTGCCGCAGTGCCAATGCCAGTGCCGCCAGATCCAACACATGCGCCTGCTCTTGCGGCAAATAAGCACCAATCAGAGAGGAGTAGCCCTTGACTTCGCTAGACATGCCGCGACAGCCAAACATCTCCAGCCGCCAAAAGATGGTTTCTTCCAGAGCACCATCACAGAGAATTTGAATTTCCCACCAGCTATTTGCCATAAAAGCGATTGGCTGTTAACGATCAGTTCTTAGCCTCATGCTGCCGCCTCTTACCAGCTTGGCTGGCTTACAGATGCATCTACTTTGACAAAGATGCAGATGAGCGACTAACGACTAGTAAGTAGGGAGGCACAATGATTTGTAGGATGGGTAAAGCCGTTCCGGCATCCCAGAAAAGCGAGAGCGTAACCCATGTGGGCGTAAAGCCTTTGGCATAGCTGCGCTAGGGGTTTCATGCTTCAACCCAACCTACATCCATCTTAGATTTAATTCCACCCACTGACTTACCTAACAGCTACAACGTTACTGTATAAGCATCTCGAATCCCTGGCACCTTCAAAATCTCATCCAGAATGCCGTCGGGGAGAGGATCATCGATGCTGAGTACCATGACAGCATCACCGCGTACAATCTTGCGCCCCACCTGCATACTGGCAATGTTGACGTTGAAATTGCCCAATAACGAGCCGATTCTGCCGATGATTCCCGGCATATCGCGGTGCAGGGTAAACAGCATATAACGATTGGGCGGCACGTTGACCGGAAATTCATCTACGTTTGTGATCCGAATTTCCGAATCGCCCAGCAAGGCTCCAGTGACAGAATGCTCGCCTAGTGAGCCTTTGGCAGAAAGATGCAGCGATCCCGCATAGTCTTTGATGGATGCATCACGGGTTTCAATGACGCGAATGCCGCGTTCCTTGGCTTCCAGGCTGGCGTTGACATAGTTAACCCGTTCTTGCAGCGCATGAGAGAGCAAGCCTTTGAGCGCTGCGACGACGATCGGCTGACTTTGGTTGGTGGCTAGTTCACCCTGAAGGCGCACAGTCAACGATTCAACCCGTCCGCCTGCTAGTTGTGCCACTAGATTTCCCAGCGTCTCAGCTAATTGCAAATACGGACGCAGTTGCTCCAGCAAATCGGGGCGCAAGCCGGGAATGTTCACTGCCGATCGCGCAGGCAACCCCAACAGCACATCACGAATTTGCTCTGCCACGTCGATCGCCACATTCACCTGTGCCTCTTCGGTGGAAGCGCCCAAGTGGGGGGTCATCACCATTTCTTTGCCCAACGACCGCAAGGGAGACTCGCCCAGCGGTTCCTGTTCGTAAACATCGAGCGCCGCTCCAGCGATTTTGCGCTCCTTCAGTGCCGCAGCAAGGGCTACTTCATCAATAATGCCGCCACGGGCACAGTTGATAATGCGAGCATTTGGCTTCATGCGATCGAGCGCCGCTGCATTGATCAAATGGGTTGTTTCCGCCGTTTTGGGAATGTGCAGCGTGATGTAGTCCGATTGTTGCAGCAGCACATCCATTTCCACCAGGCGACAGCCCAACTGCTCGGCTCGCTCATGGGAAATAAAAGGATCATATGCCAGCAACTTCATGCCCAGCGCACGAGCAACCGTGGCAACGTGTGCACCAATCTTGCCTAGCCCCACAATGCCCAGCGTTTTTTTGTAAACTTCAACGCCCGTAAACTGCTTGCGATCCCACTGATTACTTTTAACCGACTGATTCGCTTCGGGAATATAACGCGACATTGCCATCATCATGGCTAACGTATGTTCGGCAGCGGCGATCGTATTGCCCTCTGGCGAATTGACCACCACAATGCCTTTGCGAGTGGCTGCCAGCACATCCACGTTGTCTACGCCAACACCTGCTCGACCAATAATTTGGAGTCGATTTCCCGCTGCAATGACGGCTTGAGTCACGCGAGTCCCTGAACGGATCATCAGCGCATCATAATCTGGAATGATTTTGATCAGGTCATCAGGCGACAAGTCCGTTTTCACGTCAACCTGCGCTACTTGAGAGAGGATATCGATCCCCACCTGGTCGATCGGATCAGAAACAAGAACTTTGGGCATAGCAACCAGTCAGGGTTAAACGCAGAGCGCTTTGGAACAACAGGATTATTTTGGAAACTCAGCGATTGAAACAAACGGCAGTCAGGAAGGAAGACGTAAAGGTTTCCCCTACTCACTTAAGATGAAGATGACTGATTAAACAGACCATCTAGAGTACGTCATTTTGAGTCTCGCTTTGCCGAAATCGCTTGATTCTTTAATCTCCTTTCTTACCCTATCAGGTGCCTGTTACTCCCATGAATTATCTTGTTGCCGTCTTGAGCGATCGTATCCAGGCAGAAGCTGCTTATTCAGAGTTAGAAGCTCAGGGCTTACCGATGGCTAAGATCGCCATTTTGGGTAGAGGCTATAAAAGCGCAGACGAGTACGGCTTACTTGATCCAAACCAGGAGGCAAGCAAGCAAGTGAAGCTCATGGCGGTTTGGCTAGTGCCTTTTGGATTCGCGGCTGGCTATGTTTTCAACCTGATTACGAACCTCGACACGTTCGCTTGGGCAGGTGAAATCGGCAGTCACATCATTGGCGGCTTACTCGGTGCTGCATCGGGCGCTTTGGGCAGCATTTTTGTGGGTGGTGGCGTTGGGCTAGTTACAGGTAGCGGTGATGCGCTTCCTTACCGCAATCGACTTAATGCTGGAAAATACTTGGTCGTTGTGAAAGGCTCAGAAGCGCTCACCCGCCAAGCAACGAGTATACTGAGGCAGTTTGAACCGGAGAACCTACAGGGGTATGTAGACACGTCAGCAGAAGCATAAGGATGTGGCTCCACTGCCTTTTATGAGCCTGCTTGTCCTCCAAAAAAGCAATAGCTGCTGTTCGACCGTCTTTATCTGGTCAGAACAGCAGCTATGGAAGGGAGATTTTGATACTAAATCACGTTGACTGAAAGTCTGAAGACCTTAGCGGTCTTACAGCAGACCCCAAAAATGCAGAACACCTTGACCGGAGTAGAGTTCGATCAGTAGTGCCGCCGAGAAGCCAATCATGGCAAGGCGACCGTTCCACAATTCTGCTTGAGGCGTAAAGCCAAACTTCCAGGCGTTGCGATCGGTCTCGACGATGGGTGTAGTCACTTTCGTTGCGTTAGTCATGGTTATTGCTCCAATTACTTCAAGAAGAGAGAGACGAATCAACGAACTACCGCTATCAAGGGAGTGGAAGACCCACTGATGAAGCTTCGTTAAACTATGTAAATTAATATAACAAATGATTTCAAGAATGGCTAGATCGGATGGGTAGATCTTTTCAAATGAGCAGAAATGTGTCATTGGAAGAATGAGGGAGCAGAAGGAGCCAGACAAGACATGGAGCCTTAAAACTCTCTCCTCATCTCCAACTGAATAGTAGCCAGATGCCGCTGAGAGCTAGGAGTACGCCTACGATCGCCCGTACACTAACCTTTTCACCCATTGCGATCGCAATCGGGATAATAAACAAAGGGCTGGTGGCGCTGAGGGCTTGGGCAATGCCTGTAGCGGTGTATTTCAGCGAAATTTGCTGGAGCCAAATGGCGAGATAGGTGCTGGCGAATGCCGTGCCGATAAGAACTAGCAGAAAGCGTCGCGATCGCAATGGCTTCAGATCCGGCAAGGTTTGTTGCTGTAGCAGTAGCCAGATCAGCAGCACCAAGCCCCCTGCGACTAGGCGAATCAAGGAACTCCACAACGGATCAATAGTGGTGCCTGCAAGTGCGGCTCTGGAGAGGACGGCACCGCTTGCTTGCCCTAACGCTGCCAGCAAGCCAAACACTGTGCCGCGCCAGGGTTGATGCGTTTGTGTATGGGTCTCCGCTTCTGTCGGTATGCGTTCGACGACAACCCAAGCAACGCCTGAGATCGTCAGTGCAATGCCCATCCACGCTCCACCTGTAAGGCGTTCCTGCAAGAAAATCAGCGCCATCACGGCTGCCAGCGGTGGCGCAACCGATTCCAAGACCAGCGCTCGTCGTGCCCCTAAACAATTGAGCGCTTCAAAGTAAGCCGTGTCGCCAAACCCAATCCCTACGACTCCACTGAGAAAAAGCAGCCCGGTCGCTGTGCCGCTGATCTGAGGCAGTTGATCGCCTTTCAACAGCAGCGTCAAAAGCAGAAGCGCGATCGCGATCAGTCCCTTAACCAGATTTAGCACCAGCGGAGAGAGTTGCCGCCCAATGCCAACGTAGATCACTGAGGCGATCGCCCAGATGAAGGCGGCAGTTAGCGCTGCCAGTTCGCCACGAAAGTCTGTGAGCAATGATAAAGCCACTTAGAGCAACAGAAAGGGGAAGAGGACGTTTACCTGTATTGAAGAACCTAATTAAGTTAGCCGTTCACAGAGTCTCCTCATACATCAGAGAGTCTGAGGGCATCATCCCTAAAGCCTTGTAGACCGCTTGTGCCCGCTCGTTGCCTCGATACACATAGAGACGTAGCCCACAGGCGTTCGACTGGGTTGCCTCGTCTTTTAGATGCTGATAAAGAGCGCGAAAGATGCCTTGCTGACGATAGTCCGGTTCTACATAAACGTCTTGTAGCCACCAAAACCAGGCATTGCTAAAATCGCTCCATTCAAAGGTCACCAAGACGGCTGAAACAACTTGATCGTCCATCTCAGCAACGGTATAAAAACCACGATCGCCATCCTTCAGCACAGCTTGAACACCCTTCTGAAGCGTTGTGGCATTAAGTTCCTTACCTCTTGCTTCCTTGACTAGAGACAAATTAAAACGGACGATCGTCGCTAAATCTTGAATTGTTGCTTTGCGAATCATTGGTGCTGTCATGGCTAACAATCGGTATGGTGACACTTGCTCATGCCCACGTTGCCATGAGCACACAAGACTACTCAAGGTCAAAGCGATAGCCGCTTCAGCAAGACGGCTGTTTGTTCGGTCTTGACCAGACTGTTGGCACACAGAATACCAGAGGCGGCCACCGCAGGAACACCAATCCCAGGCATCGTGCTGTCACCAACGCGGTACAGACCTGGAATAGGGGTCTGGATGCTGGGAAACATCCCCTGACTAGCCGCGATCGCAGGACCATACGTCCCCTGATGTCGTCGCAGGTAGCGAGCATGGGTGAGGGGTGTGCCAACAAGTTCTAAGACGATGCGCGATCGCAAATCCGGGATCACCCTTTCTAACGCCCGAAATAAGGGTTTCGCGCGTTCTTGCTTCCGTTCCGCATAGTCACTGTCCTTTTGCCAGCCTGCATGAGGTTCCAGGGTATAAGCATGGATTGCATGGTGTCCCGATGGCGCAAGACTTGCATCCCAGACAGAGGGAATGGAAATCATGCAGGTGTTACCTGGAATGGTGACATCCTGATCGGCATCGTGGAGGACGACATGATGCCCCGTGAGATCTTCCAAACCGTCCGATCGAATGCCGAGATGTAAATGCATGAAGCTATCTACGGCTGGAGTTTCTAATGCCGTTTGCCGATAGCTTGCTGGTAGATCGTCCGGTTTCAACAGGTGACTATAGGTATCCCAGAGGGTCGCATTGGAGATGACGATCGCCGCCCTCACTATTTCGCCATTCCGCAACCGCACCCCAACGGCTTTGCCAGCTTCCACCAAAATCTGCTCCACGTGAGCGCCTAACCGCAGCGTCCCGCCCCATTTTTGCAAGCCGCGTAACAACGCCTGCACGATCGCGCCACTGCCACCGATGGGATAGTCAATGACCGATCGCGTCCGTTCACCAAACATAAAGGCAACTTCAGGCGCGATCGTCCCTTCAGCTTTCAATCCAGAGAGGAGAAAGCACTCCAAATCAATCAAGCGTCGCAGCCAGGGATCGTGCAAGTCGCGCATCAAGTCGGCAACGGAACTCTGGACAGCACCCAGTTGAGGCAGGAGTTTGAACAAGGCAGGCAAATAACGACTCAACAGCACAGGCACCAGATTGAGGTCTGCTCGTAGCGCCAAAGTGGGGATGCCTCGCAGCGCTTCATACAAACCCAGCAGTCGTTTCTCTAGTCGAGCCAGTTCTGCCGCACCTTGAGGGGTAAATTGGGCGATCGCTGCTCGGTAGCGATCGGCATTCCCGTAAACCGGGAACGTGCCGTCAGGAAAATGGTAGTGTCCCATCGGGTCGTAGGCGATTGCGGGCACCGTTTCCTCCAGCACATCTAACACCTGTCGCAGCGGATTCAGCGAATGGCGATCGCTCAGACCACAGTAAAACGAAGGACCGGAATCAAACTCAAACCCTTGCCGCGAAAAACTGTGCGCTGCTCCACCCGGAATCGTATGGCTCTCACAAATCAGCACCCGCTTGCCATAACGAGCCAGCAATGCACCTGCGACCAAACCACCGATCCCGCTGCCAATGACAATGACATCGAAATTGGTATCATCTCGCTGCTTCGTTGTTTGACTCATACCTGCATCATTGCTCTAGAAACGCGCCTCTGGCATTGTAACGAGAGGTTAAAGGAAATTGGGTTAGTAAAGATAGGCTTACGCAAAGCTCGGAGGTTTTAACCCGGCATCAAGCATCGTCCCCAATGTAGTGGCTTAACCCTCCGAGGTTTTGGGCAGTGCCAAGATCGATCGAGAATCCGCTTTTTCGTGACGATGCCGGAGTTGGGCGATCGCGTGTTTAAGACTGTCATCTGCACTCTAGCGCGATCGGACGTGTTAGATTTAAACGACCGTAAGCGCTCGCTAGAGAAGGGTTGAGGCAATGTCACAAGTGCAGGCGATCCAGCCGGATGTGATTTACCCGGACAGTGACGGACAGCCAATGGCAGATAATACCAAACAGTTTGAATGGATTGTCCTGATCAAAAAAAATCTGGATCTACTCTTTGGTGCGAACCCCGCTGTGTTTGTGGCAGGGGATTTGCTCTGGTATCCCGTTCAGGGCAACAACACCCTTCGACAAGCGCCCGATGTCATGGTGGTGCTGGGTAGACCCAAGGGCGATCGTGGCTCCTACAGACAATGGGAAGAGGCTAACCTGCCGCCCACGGTGGTTTTTGAAATTCTGTCTCCTGGCAATCGCCTGAGCAATTTCGCCAAAAAGCTGCAATTCTATAACCGCTACGGGGTTGAAGAATACTACATCTACAACCCAGATGACGGGGAGTTGATTGGCTGGTTAAGCACCGATACCGCGTTAGATATCATCGACGAGATGGCAGGCTGGGTTAGCCCACGCTTAGGCATCCGCTTTGAGCCAACACCCGAAGGTCTAGAAATCTTTCGTCCCGATGGTCAAAAATTCTTGAGTTACACAGAATTAGCACAGCAGTTGGAACAGGCAGAAGAACGCGCCGCACAAGCAGAAGAACGCGCTGCACGTCTGACCGAGCAATTACGTGCTCTGGGGATTGATCCAGAACAACGCTGAGAGACATTCGAGTGCTGAGTGCTGAGGTTGCAGTGCGGGCACACCTTCACTATTGAGAAGGTTGTGATCGGCACCTGCGTCTAGCAAAAGAGCGATCGGAACCTGCATTGTTTGCTTTAGCCGCAAGATGGAGTGCCGAATCGCAAACAACCATCTGTCTGTGAAAGCGCTAGAGCTTGCCGAGCCGATCGCGCAAAATCTCCGCTTGCTTTTCGGCTTCTGCCAGCGTTGCCCGTGAGCTTTCAACCACATCCGCAGGCGCTTTGTTGACAAACCCTGGATTGCCAAGACGACCGGAGAGAGCCTGAATTTCAGCCTCCACCCGTTTCAGATCGCGTTCTAGCTTGGTGCGTTGCGCTTCCAAATCAACTACACCTGTTAAGGGGACAATCACCTGCACAGTGCCAACCACGCCAGCGATCGATTCCCCTGCCTTGAGTGCATCTGAACCTAATTGCAGGTTAGTTTGCACATCTAGAATGGTTAATTCCTCAACTTTTGCCAGATTGCTGACGTATGCTTCGCCACGCTTAAGAATGCTCCGTTCCCGATCGCTCTCACTTAGTAAAATCGCTTGAACCTTAACACTTGGTTTGATCTCTGCATCTGCTCTTAAATTACGGATGACGCGAATAACGCCAATCAGCAAGTCAAACTGCTGCTCTAGTTCGACATCGATCAGGCTCGCATCCACTTCAGGGTATGGTTGCAACGCCAGATAGCGATCGTCGCTTGCTTGGGTTAACGTATGCCAAATCTCTTCCGTAATGTGTGGCGTGAAGGGATGCAGCAACTTGAGAATACCTTCCAGAACAAAGACCAGCACCTGCTGAACGGTCTGTTTCGACTCGGTATCCTCACCCTGTAAGCGCGGTTTGACCAGTTCGATATACCAGTCGCAAAAGTCGCCCCAGATGAATTCGTACAGCCCTTTGGCGGCTTCTCCCAAACCGAAGTTGTCGATCGCGTCACGGGTTTGCTGCGTGACTTGATGGAAGCGCGAAAGAATCCAGCGATCGGCGAGTTCGAGGGAATTGTGACTAGGAAGCTGATTTTCCCCACTCCCTACTCCCCACTCCCCACTCCCCAAATTCATCAGCACAAAACGGGAGGCATTCCACAGCTTATTCGTAAAGTTGCGGGAGGCTTCAACGGTGGCGGATTCGTCGGTTTTGCGGTTGTATTCCAGGCGAATGTCTTGTCCGGCTCCGGCGACTTCGCGGATGAGGGTGTAGCGCAACGCATCGGTGCCATATTTGTTGATCAGCAACAGCGGATCGATGCCGTTGTTGGACGATTTGGACATCTTTTTGTTGTTTTCATCCCGCACCAGACCGTGAATGTAGACGGTCTCGAAGGGCATTTTTCCGGTGAAGTGTCCTGCCATCATGGTCATGCGAGCCACCCAGAAGAAGATGATGTCGAACCCCGTCACCAGCGTTGTGGTGGGATAGTAACGTTCCAGATCTGCGGTTTGTTCGGGCCAACCCAGCGTGGAGAAGGGCCACAGTCCCGATGAGAACCAGGTATCGAGCACATCAGGATCTTGCACCAACTGCACGTTGGCACCAAATTGGACGATCGCCTTCTCTTTTGCCTCGGCTTCATTCCGTGCGACCACAAACGGCGTATTGTCTGTAATCTCGCCGCCCGTTTCGTTCACGGCATACCAGGCAGGAATTTGATGCCCCCACCAGAGTTGGCGCGAGATGCACCAATCGCGCAGGCTCACCAACCAGTCGCGGTACACTTTCGTCCAGCGATCGGGCACAAAGGCAGGTGACTGCTGCTGATCCAGAAAGGTCAGAGTTTGGTCTGCCATCGGTCGAATTTTGACGAACCATTGGGTGGAAAGCAACGGCTCAACGGGCACTTTGCCGCGATCGCTGTAGGGCACCGTATGCTTGTAGTCCTCGATTTTGACCAGAAAGCCCTCTGCGTCCAACTGCGCGACCACGTTCTTCCGCGCCACAAAGCGATCCTGTCCCTGGAATGCGCCTGCATTTTCATTCAGAGACCCATCCTTATTCATGATGTTGATGAAGGGCAGGTTGTGGCGCTTGCCCATCTCAAAGTCGTTGGGGTCATGAGCAGGGGTAACTTTAACGCAACCCGTCCCAAAGGTGGAATCCACATACTCATCGGCAATGATGGGAATCTGCCGACCGACCAAAGGTAACGTCAGCGTTTTGCCCACGAGAGCCTTGTAGCGATCGTCGTTAGGATTCACCGCCACTGCCGTATCGCCCAGCATGGTTTCGGGGCGCGTTGTCACTACTTCTATGTAGCCAGAGCCATCGGTCAGCGGATAGCGAAACTGCCAGAGGTGCCCGTTCACTTCCTGGTTCTCGACTTCGGTATCCGACACCGCTGATTGCGTCGCAGGGCACCAGTTGACCAGATATTCGCCGCGATAGATCAGCTCCTCGTCATACAGTTTGACAAACGCTTCCACTACTGACTCAGACAAGCCTTCATCCAGCGTGAACCGTTCTCGCGACCAGTCTACGGAAAGTCCCAAACGGCGCAACTGACCGACGATCGTGCCGCCCGATTCTTCTTTCCACTCCCAGGCACGTTCCAGATACGCTTCTCGTCCCACATCCTGACGCTTCTTGCGCTGCGCCTTGAGTTCCTTATCCAAAATGGTGCTGACGGCAATACTGGCGTGATCGGTGCCTGGTAGCCAGAGGGTGTTGCGCCCCAGCATCCGGTGGTAGCGCACCAGCACATCAATTAAGGAGTGCTCAAAGGCATGACCCATGTGTAAACTGCCCGTCACGTTCGGCGGCGGAATCACCACGCAGTAAGGTTCGCCAGGATGGTTGGGATCGGCTTTAAATACGTCGTTGGCTTCCCATAATTGCTGCCACTTGGCTTCGGCGGTTGCAGGGTCGTATTGGCTGGGCAGATTGGGGGTTGCGGCGGTCATGGGAAAAACTGTGTGTATTTAAACCTGGATACATTCTGCCA
>JACMKO010000258.1 GCA_014380065.1 Leptolyngbya sp. ES-bin-22
CATGGGAAGCCAAGAAAGCTGGCTATAAACTAGAAGTTTTAGGAAATGCCACTGCTGTTTGTGCTTTTAACCCATTGGAAGAAGGTTGGGCATCCAGTTCAATTCCGATGGCAAAACGCTGGAAATTGCTTCTTTCCCTCAAATCTAATCTATATCCCTCTGCATACTGGAATTACTGTAAAAATTTCTATGGCAGTCTAGCGCTCGTTCCATTCACTCAAGTTTATTTGCGTCTGATCTTATTTACGATCGTTCGCTGGCTTCTGCCACTTCGCGTGCTTAAACAGATGAAAGAATTGAAGGAAAGAATTCTATCATTCAATGCTTAAAGATGACTATTAGAAAATCTATTTTCATTATCATCCCGGTTCACAACCGCAAGCAGACCACCTTAAAGTGTCTGGAAACACTAATGCAAAATGGTGACCTGAAACGCTATCAAGCTGTCGTAGTCGATGATGGTTCCACCGATGGCACCGAAGCGTCAATCCATCAGCAATACCCAGAGGTAATCGTTCTTAGAGGCAACGGCAACCTGTGGTGGACAGGGGCGATCGCATTAGGAATGGACTATGCCTACAAGCAAGGTGCAGAGTATTTTATCTGGCTGAATGATGATTGTATTCCACAGCCCAACGCACTCTCCTGCCTGGTTGAGTTTTGTCAAAAGCAGCCTCAGTCACTTACCGGATCTGCCTGTTATTTAGCTGAATCCAATGCCTTACACGAGTCAGGTGCTTTAGGGCGACAACGGTTAGCGGCAAAACCAGGTGAAGTTGTCACAGTCGATGAAATGAGTGGGCACTGTGTTTGCCTTCCAGCGTCTGTTGTAAAGCAGATTGGCTTACCAGATACCCGTCGCTTTCCCCACTATCATGGCGATAGTATGTATGTGTTAAAAGCAACTCGATCGGGATTTTCTGCCTTTATTTTGGGCGATTCTAGAATTGACCATGCGGATTTGCTCAAATCACAAGTTCAGCATTTTATCATTCCATCAAAATTAGAACGGCTGCAAGATAAAACTTTGATCTCTACATTCAAAGCAGCTTTTCTCAATCAAAAATCTCTTTATTTTTTGCCCACTCAGTTTTATTATTATCGAGAAAAGTATGGAGTGACCAAAGGCATACCCATCTTCTTGGCGAAAGTCTTGCTTTGGCTCATCCAATGGCTGCAATCGCACCTTCGCTTAATGCGATTGAGTGCTTAAAAACTTCGACCTCAGATGCAGAAATCCTTGAACAAATGCAGCTTCTCTACACGCTCACGACGTACCCTCCCAGCATTGGTGGCGCACAAATTCACCAGCATTATTTGGCGCAGCAGCTACAGTTGCGGCATTCCGTTCAAGTCGTCAGCCAGTGGGACATGAATCGTACCGATTGGCTGTTGGGAACGACGCTACGGGCACCCTCTGTCAGCCGCGATTACGCGATCGACCACATTCCCGTGCATCGGCTAGGGCTATCCACCTGGGAGAAAATTAGCCTCGCCCCTTATGTGCCACTGTATTACCCGCTCATGCCGATCGCGCTGCCGCCGATCGCCCGCGTCTTAGAAAAACACATCGCTCCCTATGCGGCAAAGGCTGACGTGGTGCACAACATTCGCATTGGGCGTGAGGGGCTGAGCTATGCCTCGTATCAAGCGGCACGACAGCACGATCGCCCCTTTGTGTTGACCCCCGTACACCATCCCCGTTGGGTTGGCTGGCGCTATCGGGCATACCTCCGGCTGTATCAGATGGCAGATGCCGTCATTGCTCTGACTCAAGCAGAGAAGCGCATCTTGATGGCACTAGGGGTGCGTGAGGAACGCATTACGGTCACGGGCGTAGGCTCGGTGTTAGCGTCAACGGCTAATTCCAGTGCCTTTCTAGAGCAGTACGGGCTGAAGGAACCGATCGTCCTTTTTCTGGGACAGCACTATCCGTATAAGGGCTATCAGCAAATGCTACAGGCGGCTTCTCTGGTATGGCAAAAAGTACCAGAGGCGCAGTTTGTTTTCATCGGTCCGCCCGTTGCCGACTCGGAAAAAGCCTTTGCTCAAGTGAGCGATCGCCGGATTCACCGCCTGGGCAATGTTGATCTACAAACCAAAACTAATGCGCTAGCTGCCTGCACGCTCCTTTGCGTTCCGTCTAGCCAGGAAAGCTTTGGCGGTATCTATACTGAAGCCTGGAGTTTTGGGAAACCTGTGATTGGCTGCGATATTCCAGCCGTTGCGGAAGTGATTAGCGATGGCGTGGATGGCTTACTCACAACGCAGGCACCTGCTCAGATTGCCGATCGCATCCTGTCTCTATTAGCCAACCCGTCTCAAGCGATCGCTATGGGAGCTGCTGGCAAGCAGAAAGTTGAGTCTCGCTTTACATGGGAAAAAATTGCGGCACAGTTGGAAGGAGTGTATCGAGGGCTAAGAGGGGACGGCTGAGGCTGAGGGCGCAAGGGCAGCAGGGAAGGCAAGGAAAGTCACTCAAAACTCAAAACTCGAATCTCGAATCTCGAATCTCGAATCTCAAAACTCAAAACTCAAAACTCAAAACTCAAAACTCGAATCTCCCATGCCTGCCCTTCCCTCTCGCTTGATTTTGAAGACTCGTATTGATGCGACGAGTTATGTCGATGCGTGCGATCGCTTTCAAGCCTGGGCAACTGAAAAACGCTCCTGCTACATTGTGGCGGCGAATGTGCATGTGGTGATGACGGGGTATTGGCAGCGATCGTTTCAAACCATCATTAACAGTGCAGCGCTGGTAACGCCGGATGGGATGCCGTTGGTTGTGGGATTGCGCCTGTTGGGAGTCAAACAGCAGCAGCGGGTGTATGGTCCTGATTTGATGCTGGCATGGTGCGATCGAGCGGCGCAAATGGGGCTACCGATTTATCTCTATGGCGGCACAAAAGCAACGCTAGCTGTGCTCCAGCAAAATTTGGAACAACGCTTTCCAGGCTTGGCGATCGCGGGGAGCCATGCACCACCGTTCCGCCCCCTGACCGCCAAAGAAGAGGAGGAGGATCGCGATCGCATCCACGCCTCCGGTGCCGCTGTCGTGTTTGTCGGCTTAGGTTGCCCCAAGCAGGAAGAATGGATGGCGCGACAACAGGGAACTTTGCAAGCGGTCATGATGGGAGTAGGAGCCGCATTCAGCTTTCACAGTGGCGACGTATCGCAAGCGCCGCGCTGGATGATGGCATGGGGATTGGAATGGCTGTATCGCTTTGCAATGGAGCCGAAACGGTTGTGGCAACGTTATTTGGTGAACAATCCTGCTTTTTTGATGCTTTTTGGCTGGCAGTTGGTAAGCGCATGGCTGTTCGGGCGGCGCGATCGCACCCTGTAGAAACCTGAGCGTTCGCGATAACTTTTGGCGCAGTTTGCGGAATACTCAACTGTATTGCCCTACAAGTCTGCTGAAACGGTTCAGCGCCAGGACTTGTCTTCTCATGAGCCTCACCGCAATGGATCATCCTGCTGCTGCCTATCAAAAAGCGACAGATATTCGCGCCCCGCAGGGCGTGGAGTGGCACAGAATGTTTCGCTGGCGATGGCATCGGGCGATCGCGTTACTGCTATGTGATGTTGCAGCGTTGGCGATCGCGGGTCGTGTCGCGGCTCACCTCAATCAGTTTTATGCACCGCTGCCGCCGCCGCTTATCTTGGGCACCTGGGTCGGGCTACCCGGTCTATTCTGGATTTTGATGACGGTCACGCTGTTGTTGTTTGCCCACAGCGGGCTATACAGCGCTTCGAGCCAGTGGAAAAACTACATGCGATCGGGAAAACTGGTGAGTGCGGTCTACCTCTCGGCGCTGCTGCTAGGCTACTTTTATGACCCAAAGCTGGCACCACCGCGATCGCTCTTTATCACTGCCTGGGTGGGCAGCGTGGTTCTGGTCATCGGCTTTCGGCTGCTAGCAAGCCTCGTGCTCCAACAGGTTGAACACGCTCAAACCAACGTTTTCTTACTAGCACGGGCAGAGCGGCTTACGTCGCTAGGGCTGGTGCTCAAGCGGCGATCGCGCTATCACGTGGTGGGTGCCGCCCTCGCCTCTACTACCAGTACGTCTGCAACGATGCAAGCGATCTTAAGTTCTGGCGCACAGGAAGTCCTGGCAGAAAACTTGCCGCAGACTGAACTCGCATCAGGGCTTTACTGGCAACTGCGTCGTGCTGGCATCACGCTACGGCTGATTCCTTCTAGCGTGGAACTGCTGCATCGTCGTGGCGTACCCGAAGTCATTGCAGGCATCCCCACATTACGCATGGAAGCCACGCTGCTGGGCGGTTGGGATTATCGGCTCAAACGCTGGCTCGATTTTTTGGGTGCTTTTTTGGGGCTAATGCTACTGTCTCCGCTGTTTTTAGCAGTGGCGATCGTCATCAAGCTCTCCTCTCCCGGTGCTGTTTTCTTCTGCCAGGAACGCATGGGTCTTCACGGTCGGGTCTTTCAAATGTGGAAATTCCGCACCATGATTCCCGATGCCGAAGCGTTGCAGGCAGGGTTGGAACAGCAGAATGAAGCGGGTGATGGAGTGATGTTCAAAATGCGGCGTGACCCTCGCATTACGGCGATCGGTCATTTTTTGCGGCGCACCAGCATTGATGAACTGCCACAGCTATTTAATGTCTTACTGGGGCAAATGAGCCTTGTGGGACCTCGTCCTCTACCTTTGCGGGATGTGGAACGCTTTGACCCCTGGCATCACACGCGCCATCAGGTGTTACCGGGCATTACGGGATTGTGGCAAGTGTCCGGGCGATCGTCCCTGGATGCTTTCAACGATGCCGCCCGACTTGACCTTTACTACATCGATCACTGGTCGCTCAACCTCGATCTGGAAATCTTGCTGGAAACTGTCAAGATTGTCCTCTGTGGCAAAGGCGCTTACTGAAGCGGCTTGGTGTAGCTAGAAAAAATCGCTGCTGGCGTAACTGTAAGGTTCTCCAGCAGCGATTTTTTGAAGATGGGCGGGGCGAGACTCGAACTCGCAAACCTTTCGGTGCCGCATTTTGAGTGCGGTGCGTCTACCAATTCCGCCATCCGCCCGGATTTGGTTTTCCCATTATACCGGATGGGATGCTTTTGGAGAAGTCCCTGCTACGCTTCAATTAGTGTTGTTGATAGTAGTCCCCACCAAAAGCAACCGCTAACCCTCAGCCTCACTCTTGCTGCTGCTGGCTTGTATCGAGGCGGCGACCTCATCAGCTAGTTGAGACATTGCCCAACGCTCTAACGGACAGTTGACGCGATCGCCCGCTTCTGCCGTTAGCCAACTCAAACACTGCTCTAGCTGGCTGACGTTGTAAGGTTCCCCAATCAGCACCTTCGTTAAAATATCTGCGATCGTGACGACTTGAGGATCGAGTAAGACTAGCAACGCTTTCACCGCTGAACTCATTTGAGAATTAAGATACGTCAATTTCGACAGTGCGTCAAGTGTCGCATCGTCGCGTTTCCGTATTGGAAAATG
>JACMKO010000259.1 GCA_014380065.1 Leptolyngbya sp. ES-bin-22
CACCTTCCCCCACCAAGCTATCACCCGTACTCGGCGCGATCGTCTGCACATACTGCTTCCGTCCGTCTGGCTGAAGTTCCGCTACCACGTCACCGCCACTCTTGACTTCTAGCCGCTGCACAATCGATGGCTGCGTGTTCGGATCAACAAATTCATAGCTCAGGCGCTCGTTCTGGCGATGGTAGCTTTCTAGCAGTTCACGATCGCGCGCACTTGATTGCGGCACAAACACCCAGACTTTGACGGGTTGCTTCAGATTCTTCACAAGCTGTTGGGTTTCGGGAGCCAGCGAAAAAAGCTGATTTTCTGTCAAATCCAGCCGTCCCACATGGTTCGCAGCCACGTAGTTGACCAAGCCCAAAATCGCCAGCACTGAAAGCGTGGTGATCAGAGCATTTGCACCCACTTGCGTCGATCTCTGACTCCAAAAGTTCGGCTGTGACGCATCCTCTCGGTAGGTGGACTGAACCAGCCACAGCCCAATGACTACAACACCTACAATCACCAGACCGAGCGGAATCGGGCTAAAGGAACCAGAGACAAGACCCGCGATCGCACCTGCAAGCACCAGCATCGGACCGAGCCAGAACAGGTATTTGAGGTATTTAAGCTTGGTAGAAAGCGTTTTCACGAGAGTTAAAAGTTTTGAGTTTTGAATTTTAAGTGGAAAGAGGAAGCAGGAATCGTTAAGACGTTTGAGTGCCAAGCTTTGAGTTGAGTGATAGTCGTTGGACGGAAGAAACCGCTGGTTGCTTTGACTGACTGACCCTTCTTAACTCAAAACTCAAAACTCAAAACTTCCCCAACTCCCTTACGATCGCTGGAAGCGCAACGCATCGATCGACTGCGCCGTTAGAAACAGACCCAAAACGATGTAGCTGGCAAACAGCACCAGGCTACTGCTATCCAAAATGCCCTGTGTCAGGTTGTTGTAGTGCTTGAGTAGCGAGAGGTGTCCAAGAGCGGCTCCAGCAGAGCCACCCAGCTTTTGACCCAGAGCTTCGACAACCCAGAGAAAAAGGACAACGCCAAACGTACCGATCGCCGCCAGAATCGTGCTGTCCGTCAGCGATGAAATGAACATGCCTAACGAGAGAATGGCAGCAGCCAGGAGAATCAAACCCAGGTGTGCCACCAGCACGACGGTAAAGTTAAAGGGCGGAGTCGTAGTGCTGAAGACGATCGCCTCATAGAGCAACAGTGGCAGCACCATCGTGATAAAAAACGTCAGCACGCCCAGCAGCTTACCTAACGCAACTGCCCAGTTTGTAATCGGCGATGTTGCTAGCAGTTCCAGGGTGCCACGCTTACGTTCTTCGGCATACAAGCCCATTGACAAAATTGGCAGGATGAAGAGGGCAATCGAACCCAGGGTGCCCAAGAAAAACTGTAAAAACTGATAGGGCACATCGATCGGCGACGCATAGCCCGTGCTGTCGGCATAGGCAACCTGTTGCGTAATGCCGCCCAAAATTGTGACAAAGAAAAAGCCTGATAGCAGCCAGAACACACCCGCGATCGCGTAGGCAAGGGGCGAAGCAAAGTAGCTCTGAAGCTCGCGTCGGTAGATTGCCAGCATATTACTCATCATCACACGCATCTAAGCCGCCTCTCCCGCTAAGGCATCATCTGGATCGGTCGCTGCCTCCAGTGTTTTTTCTTCCGTCGTCAGTTGCAGGAAAACATCTTCGAGTGTGGCTTGCGATCGTCGCATCTCATACAATCCCACACCTGCACCCACCACTGTCGCTGCAATGTCTCGTCCTACAAGCTCGGTTCCCGGTTCGGCAATCACTCGCAGCTTATGGCGTTCCGGCAAATCAGCAGACACTTGCTCGACCAGTTTCACATTCGGTAAACCTTGAAGAAAGACGATTAAACGAGACTGAATATCTGCCTCATCGCCCTCAACTTCTAGCTCATAGCCAGAACCACCCGTCAACTGCGCCATCAGGTTTTCGGGCGTGTTCGTTGCCACGACCCGACCTTTGTTGATAATGGCAATCCGATCGCACGTCATGCTCACTTCCGGCAAAATGTGCGTCGAAAGAATCACCGTATGATCGCCTGCCAAACTTCTAATCAGGCTACGGACTTCGGCAATCTGACGCGGATCTAGCCCCACCGTCGGCTCATCCAAAATAATGGCGGGGGGATCGTGAACGATCGCCTGGGCAATACCCACCCGCTGCCGGTAACCTTTGGAGAGCTTGCGGATGAGCGTGTGGCTCTTTTCCGTCAAATTACAGCGATCGATCGCCGTTTGGACTCGGTTGGGGCGATCGCCTGCATTCACACCTTTAATCCGTGCGACGAAGTGTAAAAAACCTTCCACTGTCATATCCGTATACAGCGGTGGCGTTTCGGGCAAATAGCCGATATGCTTCCGCACTGCCATTGAATTTGCGTGGACTTCAAACCCTGCCACTTTTGCCGTTCCGGCTGAAGCTGGCAGGTAGCCCGACAAAATCCGCATGGTCGTAGTCTTTCCGGCTCCGTTAGGTCCCAAGAACCCCAAAATTTCCCCTGGTTCCACCGCGAACGTGACATCCTCAATGGCAGGGGTTGAGCCGTAAACTTTGCTTAAGTGCTCAACTTCGATCATGTGAACCTCACGCATCAGGCAGCTTGATAGTAACCATCTTTACCCCAGGTTATATCAGTTGAGACGTTACCGAGACAAGTTGGTGGTAGTCTTTTTTGGTAAAGGATAGGGAAAAAGGGAGCTTTTTCAACCATTGGAGTGCTCCAAACGAATCGGCTCATTGTAGTAATGGATGAAATGCCAAATCGCACTCATGTGATTCTCTAGTTTCTTAGAAAACGATAAGGTCTGCCTCACCAAGCGAGACACTCGTTGTCGTCACGTGTTGTTGCAGCGTTCAATATCACTGGTCAAGCCCGTTTCTTGTCCGACTGCATAAGGTCGTTGACACGGTAAGACTGCCTTGTAGGACTCTTAATGGTCGGTGTCAAGCATGGCGCATGGTCGCTAGACTGCTGGCATTGCTTGCCACAACGCTAGAGCCGATTCTTTAGAACGATCCCCAATCTGACACCCCACAAGCTCACGCGTTTTAACATCCAACGCCAACCACACCTACTGCTTGTTGCCCTTAGCATCAACCACCATGCATCCTGCACCGTTAACGCTCCTTTGGCTTTGGGTAGCACCTGCACTTGGCGCGGCACCTTTTCATCACATTGATTAACAGACCCTTGGAGCCAGGCTGCTGATCATTTCAAGGCACGGGCAATGCCAGC
>JACMKO010000024.1 GCA_014380065.1 Leptolyngbya sp. ES-bin-22
GATTTAAAGGAAATGATGGCTGAGCGGGAGGTGGAGGTAGACCACTCGACGATCAATCGTTGGGTGTTGAAGTACGCGCCAGAGCTGGACAAACGCATCCGACCTCACTTGAAACCGACAAACGACTCATGGCGAACCGACGAGACTTACATCAAAATCAAGGGTGAGTGGAACTATCTGTATCGCGCTGTCGATTCGCAAGGGAATATGCTGGACTTTATGCTGAGCGCAAAGCGAAAGGGCAAGGCAGCAGCCCGATTTTTCCGCAAGGTGCTCAAAGCACAGCACACTGAGGTTCCACGAGTCATTACAGTAGACAAGAATGCGGCTTACCCAGTGGCAATGGAAGCGCTCAAAGAAAATGAGACGCTGGCTGAAGCAACCGAGTTACGGCAAGTGAAATACTTGAATAACGTGGTTGAACAGGACCACAGAAATATTAAGCGAATTGTAAAACCGATGATGGGATTTAAGACGTTCAACAGTGCAAGAAGAACGTTGAGCGGAATCGAAGCGATGAATATGATTCGCAAAGGACAAGTCAAAGGAGTCAACCAAGGGGACCGTGTGTCTGAAGTGAAATTTATCGAAGCGCTTTTTGGAATTGCTGCTTAAGGGAATGAAAACGATACCGATCGGTTGTCCTTTATCAGTTTTTGCGACATAACCACACGGCGTTGGAGCGGACGGGCGAGAGCTCTTGGTGCTGAGTTCGAGGTCATCCGCGATCGCTCAACTTTGCCGTTAGCCTAAAAGCAGAATCTTTACTTGAGAGTAGACAGGGTAAGCAAAGTCTTACGTATTTTTATCTTTTCATAAGGTGTTTTTTTATGAGCATTACTGTTGGAAATGCTATGAGCTACGACAATTATGATCCAGAGCGTTTCATCTTGGAAGAACTAGACATCAAAGCCGAGTATAAAGCTGAAGATGATAATATTGCCACACGATGGCAAATTTTAATCGAGTTCGTTCTGGAACAGGCAGATACGGTGAGGTTCTTTGCACCCGTTTCTAAAACAATGATTAACCCTGATGGGGATCCTGTCAGTTTTCGACAAGCTCTAGAATCCTGGAGGTCAACAGAGGATACTTCCAATCCCAATAGTGGCAATACCCTGGAACAACGCTGGCAAGATTTCACCACAAATACCTCTAACAAGCCTTTCCAATGGAATGAACAACGATGGGTTCCCCCGGAAGAGATACGCTCATCCTTAAAGGACATTCCTAACGATAGTGAAGGAACGCTTTTTTATTTTCACCTGACTCCAGAAGTCAAGTCATTTGTAAGAACTTGTCTACAATCCTATCCGACACTGAGCTACTGGGGTGATCACAATAACTTGCCAGAAGATCCCGCTTTTTATTGCAAGGAGCAATTGATTCTTTGGACAATTAGCCATGAGTCTATGGTCTATCGTTCTGCAACAGAGGATTTTCCTCCAGCATAGTCACGTTAGTGCTGTCACGTTAGTGCTCTTGGGGCAATCGAACTAGAGTGCGATCGCACATCGCCGTATGTTGAGCTGACGAAGGAAACCCAGCAACCTTTTGCTCAATCACTTCTGCTACATTAAGGCGATTGCCAGCTAACCCTTACGTGCACCGGACGGACCAGCAACCCTCGGCTTCGTTTCATTGCGATCTGCCGCCGGTGACGCTCACCGTTATCTGGCTCATTTGACTACAACATTTCAAGGTAAAGTCACACGGTTAATCAACACAAAGACCCGTATTGATTACATAGCACCTAGCAGCGACGTCCTTGTCTATAGATCTGACCTTCGGATGAAACCTCCTTCAAGATCTTCGAAGAAGACTGCCCGCGTTGATAGTTGATATCAGCTGGGCATTTCCTGGGAACGGACTCCGCACACATTGCCGACTGACCGGAAGGCTAAAATCATGATCCCTGAATCGACTGAGTTCAACTTGAACGACGAAGCCTGTCAGCAGGATGGCTCACCGACGATCGCCGATGCGCAGTTGAAGCTGGCGATCGCCTGCGTCGAACAACGAGATTTAGATGCTGCCAGACGACACGCCAACATCGCTGCCAAGCAGACGACGCCAGACTGGCCGCACCTGGAATCACTCGGCATCATTCTGTTTCAGCTGAGTCGGTTCTCGGCAGCACGTTGCGCGCTAATCCAGGCTTCGCAAAATGGACCTTTGGGGATCGAAGCGCTCAAAGTACTGGCAACGCTGTATCACCGCGCGGGTGAAGTCGAAAATGCGCAGCACTGCATCGCGGCGATGGTGCAGATCAACGCAATCGCAGGCCCGAGTCATCCCCATCCAGACCGACCCAAAATTCTGCGTCTGCGCTCGGTGGAAAAAAGCTACTTCGGCATCAAAACTAACCGAAAAACGGGCTTGCGGTATTGCTGGCTCAAGGGCGGCCACTTTTCCAGCAAAAATCTAATTGACCGAAACCGCTTCAACTTCTACATTGGGACCGTGTTCGGTAACAACCCGGTTAGGCCAGATGCGCTGCCGGACGTTGACCTTGTCGTGAATGGCGTCAGTTGCCCCGACCTGGACCCGGTGGGGCTGAACAACGTAGAAGCCTTCCTGGCAAATTTCCCAGACGTACCAGTGATCAACCCCCCTCGCAAAGTGCGACGCACCACCCGCGCCGAAAATGCCCGCCGACTTGGCGTCTTACCTCACGTCATTCTGCCGCAGACCGAGCTGTTCCTCCTGGGAGGGCCTGCGGAGGCGATCGCCGCTCAGGTAGACGCAACCGGACTTGGCTACCCGATGATCGTGCGCCATCGCGGTACACAAACCGGCAAGACAGTGGAAAAGGTTGACAACCGTTCGGCCCTTGTCGAATGGATATCGGCCCAGCCACCAGGCACCGAGGTCTATGCCACCGCCTTTGTCGATTGCCGCTGGCAGGATGGCTATTACCATAAGTCCCGCGTCTTCTTCATTGACGGCGAGCTGTTTCCCGTCGCCAGTTTGGCCAGCGATAGCTGGCAGATCCATTCTGGCGATCGCTATCGCATCATGTCGTCTACGCCCTCAACCCAGGCAGACGAGCGCCGCTTCTTGCAAGATCCCTCCGCTTACTTGGGTTCAAAGGCACTCAATGCGCTTCACGCCATCCGTGACACCATCGATCTGGATTTTTTCGGCATTGACTTTACCCTCGACTCAGAGGGTAACGTGATCGTGTTTGAGGCAAATGCCGCCATGCGCCACAACTTTGACCATGCAGAGAACTTTCCTTACACACGCCCCCATTTAGAAAGGGTCTCGGAGGCTTTTTCCGCCATGATTGAACGGCGTGCGATCGCGAGAACGTCGCCATAGCCCCCATCAGCGTTCTCCTGGCGACGGCGATCGCGCCACATCGCCATCACGTCGTGCAAAATAACTGTGACTCTCCTTGGTTTTTGATGTCAGTATGCTTAACCAATGCGCCACTAAGACGATGACCCGATTAAACCTTGCTCAATTTGCTGGGCCAAACGGACAACTCTCGATCGAGGCGACCCGCGAAATTGCCGCCGAGCTGGTCGCTTTGCTGAGGGCAGCGCCGCACTGGCTGGTCTTGGTCACAGAACAAAATCCGATTGACCTCGACGGGATCGTCAACGTTTTGGTGGCCATGGGCCAGCATAATGCGACAACCGGCAGTGAACTGCCGCACATTTCAAAGACAAAAATCCGGGTTGATTCGAAACAGTCAGCTCGTCACGGCAATGTGACCCACTATAGCCGCACCCCAGATGCCCTGCCTCTGCATACAGACTGTAGCAACAAAGCTGTCCCGCCCAACCTGGTGGCGTTTGCGATGGAACGGCCAGACCCACAGGGCGGCGGTGAGAGCGTGATGTTGTCGGCGTCAGATCTGGTTCACGAACTGCCCGAAGACCTGGTCAGCCTCCTGCGCCAACCCATCTTTCCGTTTGCCGCCAAGAAGCGGTATCCGATTCTCCAGGGTGAAGGCGACGATTTGCGGATTCGCTATTACCGGCAACAGATCAACTCTGCGCTGGGCGAGCAGTGTACATCGTCAGACAACTTGCAGGAAGCGCTCGATGAATTGGAGCGCTACTTAGAACTGTCCAACCGTTCGGTGCGCTTTGCAATGCATACTGGCGAGGTTGTAATCATGGATAATCAGCGCGTCTTGCACGGTCGTAGCGCAATGCCTGCCAACAGCCCACGTCTTATGCATCGGTTCCGCCTGTCGGTGCCGGTGCTGTCCACTTGTAGAGAATAGGTCACCAACCGGCTAGCAGATTCGTTGGTGCACGGACAGGGGAATGTCCATCAAGTTGGGGACGCTGGCTGTTCCTATGGTAAAAAGGCAGAGAAATCATCGAGGTTATTCAAGAATATGGAATGCCCGGTGATAAATGGAAAACAGAAGAGTATTAGCGATATGACAGGTTTATTGAGGTACAAGTTTAGGATGACCGCCCCATTTAGGAATTTTTAGAAAGTAGTAATTTGTAAAGTCGTAAAATCGCCAGCCAGCGGTGCTGGTGACAGCCTCGCTGAGTTTAATTAATACTTGGCAACACTGACGAAAATAATTCAATTCGGCAATAGTCACACTCAGGAGATTTCAGCATTTGTTCTTGGCAAAGTGATGCTTTGTAATGTGACAGTTGAGAGTGTCTCAGAAACGGTCCCAATAGACACAACTGAGTAGGAGATCGCGCTTTAACGGCAGAACGGGACTTCTCGATTCTCAAAACCCGTCTCAAAAACAAAGTCTCAAAACTGTCCGATGCCAATGGTATTTGAGACTTGTCTCAGCTGCTAAAAAGGTGTCCTGACAGGTGAACTACACTGCTGTCAACAAACCCGTTTGAAACAGCCTTTGGGCTGCTGAACTCGGGTTGTTTGCTCGTTCGCTCCCATCTCAAGTAAGTACCGCCTTCCATTTCGGCATGAACTGCCCCTTGAGCTTCAATGATTTTGAGGCTCAAGGGCTAAAGATGCTGGCTAGAGCAGCGATTGAGTGACCCTGGTTGAGTCAGACAGCGCTTTGCAGTAAGCAATGCTGGTGAACAACTGACGGAAGCTCACGGACTCATAGAGCCGTAAGGCACCCGAGGGGTTTTCAGCATCGACACCTAGCAGTGCCGTATCAACCCCTTTTGCCTTTAAGTGTTGC
>JACMKO010000260.1 GCA_014380065.1 Leptolyngbya sp. ES-bin-22
AGGGGCAAGGCAATGCCTTGCCCCTACCCAGCGATTGGATCTGTAGCCGTCATGCTTTAAGTTGGTATTACATGTAATCTCGACAGCACGGGAAGTTTGGGGTCTGGCAGTAACGCCTTGTAGCGGTGGTTACTATTGGGCAGGCAAAAGCTATCGATTTCTTAAGAGAAGCTCAAGCAAAAGAACGATTTTGCTAAAAGTGTTCCACAATGATCGCTATTCAGGCAGTAGTAATGGGTAACGGTTGCAATGCCAACGAATCCTCTGTTCTATCCGCTTAGTGATGCAGCCCGCACGCCGAATCTGCACGATCAGATCCAGATTGCGCTGGCGATCGCCGATCGTCATGTGCTGCAATCGCTGCTCGAAAATTGCATTCCAACGTTGGCTAAAGGGCAGCATATTCATGCGATCTCCACGCAGGTGGGTGTGCCTACAGGTAATCAGCAAACGGCTGATGGCATTGTGCAGTTTGAGTCTATGCGGTGCAGGCTCCTGGCTCCTGGAGAACGGGTTGACCTTTCGGTCACGAGCAATAACCGCACGCTCGAAAGTCGAGAACTGGCGAGGTTGACGCAGCATGAATCTGATATGCAGACATTAGGCAGCAATCTGCCACTGTCGCTGACGGTTTCTCTCCTTGCCGAAGCAGGGTTTCGCTCAGAGCAGGTTGAGGAAATTCTGCACTTGCCCTATGATGCATGGCACAAATCCTGGTGGTACGCGATCGACATCAGTGGCAACTTCACCCTGCCGTTTCTGCGCCAGATTCGCACCTTGCGCTTTCCCGATGGCACCTTCACGCTCCAGTACAAAGACTTTTTTGAACAAGACAACCCCAACTGTTTCATCAGTCGGGCGCAAAAGGTGCTGGTTTTGATCAAACCCGACGCGCAAAGTTTTGGAGAGACGTTGCGGCAAATCAATTACCAGCGGGAAGCGTTGGGCATTCGTCAGGCGATTTTAATTTGCAGCACGATTTCCGATTTAGAGGCACAGGGCTTTATCAACCAGGGGATCAGCGTGTATCCAGCGGTTGAACTCATTTTGCCGACCCAATCAGACTGTGTGCACTGTGGACGCACAGAATGTGCCATGAACGGCACCCCAGACTCTCCAGTGGCTTTGTGCTACGGCTTTTTGCCAGAAAGTGAATTTGTTTAGCGCTAGCGTGACATAAGACGGCAATGGTTGTTTTGTGATTGGCACCCTAAGCGCCGACCAAGCGCCAACCAGTCACAAGACAAAATTTGCGCCGTTCACGATCGCACCGAGCGTTGATGCAGGTATGGCTTGCTTGCAACCAATCCCAGGCTCGATCGAGGACTAAAGTCTCTTTCTGAGGATCGATGCTCTTGCCTAAGTTCACAGTATGGTTAGAACGAATTGCAACATGGCGAACAGGGAAGCAGCATGGAATTAGCGACAGATTTACACAGCCAGATGCTCAAGGTGGACGTGCATGAGGTGGGCATCAACGGCAATTATTGGTACGCCGTGGGCTGGGCTGACCAACTCAAGCCGGGTGAGGTAATGCCTGTCATGGTTTGGCAACAGGCGATCGCGATCTACCGTGATGCCTTTGGACAGCTTCACGCGCTGGAAGATGCGTGTCCGCACAAAGGGGTAGAGCTACACAAAGGTAAAGTGCATGGTCGCTTGCTTGCCTGTCGCTATCACGGCTGGGAGTTTAATAGTGAAGGGCACTGCGTCAAGATTCCCTACTTGCCAGCCGATCAAAAGCTGCCTTGTGCTCAAGTCCAGCCGTATCCAGTACAGGAAAAATATAATCTCATCTGGGTTTTTCCAGGCGATCGTGCCCTTGCCGAGACGAAAGCGCTGCCCAACATCCCTGAATTTGACAACCCTGATTGGTTAATGGTGCCTAGTACAGCTCACTTCCAGGCGCATTTCTCCTTTTGTAATGAAAACTCGGTGGATTTATTTCATGGCTTTTTGCACGAACATCAGCAGGGCTGGTTTGATCCGGTGCTCACCCGTCTGCAAGAAACTGAGGCGACCGTCACCGCAGAGTTTCAGGTTTCTTATAAAGGGCGATTGGCGAAGTTTTTAGGCTTGAGCGAAGATGCCAATCAGGTAACAACGGGCAGCGTTGTGGTGGAGTACCAGTATCCTCACTACTCGTGCAAGCTGCAAGCCGTTTCCTCTAACTACATGATGCGCCTGCCCGTCAGCGCCACCGAAAGTCGCTCCTTTGTGTTCTTTTTCTTCAGGCTGCGTCTGCCGCAATGGCTACTCAAACCATTGGAACCAGCGCTAAGAGTGCTGCTGCGACGGTTGTTGATTTTACAGTTTCTTGCCCAGGATGTTGAAATGGTTGAAAGTGAACAACTGAACCATCTCAAAGATCCTGACTGGCGTAGGGTAGAAATTAATCCGGCTGTGATTGCTGTGCAGCGTTTAATGGCACGCCAATATCGGCAATTCATAGAGGCACAGGTAATCGCAGGTTCGGTTGCGTCAGAACGATCGACCAATCGTCTTTCTGCGGAGGGGCATCCTGCCACGATCGCGGTGTCATCTGACGCAGTGCGGTCTTAATCTCATTGCGTCACGTGCTTATCTGAACTCTATGCTTGGTGTGCCACTCATCACAAATTGTCTAAGTTTGAATTCTTCTTATGATTGAGATCAGTAGCAGCCATTATCGGTAAACTAAGAGTGTTCTACAGTTAACTCAATGCTTGATTATGGCAAAACAAGGTAACCAGGCTAACTTCTTCCTTCGATACCTTTCTACTGCACCTGTTCTCGCGGTCGTTTCTACATCTGTGGCAGTTACCACCTGGGCAATCTTTAATTACTTCTTCCCAGATCTGCTCTTCCATCCCATGCCATAAGGTGCTGTTTCATCCCACACCATGACGTATGAGTTGTTGAATGTTTTGATCCGTTTCTACACCTTTGACGTATGAACTCGACAATGCCTACTTCTAGAGAAGAAGTAAGGATTGTCGAGTTTTTTCTTTTAAGCGGTTTTTACAAGCGAACGATCGCGACTCTCAGAAAATGGAACGGCTAGCGGTTGCCATTAGCTAAACAATGATCTTGAGCGATGAGCGATGTGCCAACGCTAAAAATTGTTGACAAAGTACTGATAAAAGTAATCAATTTGCTAAGCTGAATATGCTTTTATAGTAATTAATTAACTTCAAGAGCGAGTTTAGACTATGGCATTACCATGTCCGTCCACACCTGATATTACCCAGTTTGATATTAGCCCCATTCATCAGACGGATGCCTCAACCGGAGTGCCTGGTTATTACATTAATAGTACCGCTGCCATCAACATTGAGGATAATCCGCTGCCAACTGACAATGCGTTAGTAGTAGCCAGAATTAGAGCCATTGCTGATTATTTAATTGCCAGCAGCGAGCCGCAAGTAGTTATTTCAATTCACGGCTATGGTACTCAGAGATCGGACGCACAGCAGCGGTATCAAAAGATTCACAACCATGCCGCAACTATTTGTAAACCACAAACCTCTGTCTTTCTAGGCTATCTTTGGCCCTCTGAAAAGCCAACAGGTGACCAATCGAGCAATAGTTCATTGCAGACAAAATTATGGGACGCAGTGAATGCTTTGCCAGTCTTGCTTGGCGGCATCATTAGTGGTGGTTTTATCCTGAGCGTAATTACAGCCTTTTTCTTGATCAAAACAGATGATTTCAATGCGCTGCTAACGCCAATTTTGATTGCCTCAATGCTGGCTTTTACATTTGTTTTTACCCTGGTTCTTTTACGGCTTTCCACCTATTTTCGAGATCATTACCGCGCTACAAACTATGGTGTTTTAGATCTAGTCGAGCTGATCCGGCAGCTTGACCAAGCGGTTTCTGAAAAGCTAGAGCTAAAAGAGCCACTCAGCAAAGAACGAAGAATTAAGCTTTCGTTCATTGGGCATAGTATGGGCTGTTTTATTGTGACGAATACAATTCGGATCCTTTCTGATGTGTTTGACACGAATTCGATCGCGCAGAACCCGCCCAGCGAGATTGGCCGTGTGTTTTCGCTAGGACGTTTAGTGCTTGTTGCCCCTGACATTCCAGCCGAATCAATTATGCCCAGACGGGCTAACTTTCTGCGATCATCTCTAAGGCGTTGCGAAGAGGCATACGTTTTTAGCAATGAAGGGGATATGGCATTACGGCTTGCGTCAACGACCGCGAATTACTTTAGCTTTCCAGCCCGAAAACGTTCTAGTGGTTATCGATTAGGCAACGTAACGGCTAAACATTTCCGAGACGAACATGACCATACAAACCGAGCATTACCAAAGGACGCATACGGTATTATTAATCTCAAAGATGGGAAATTAGAGCCGCCGTTCAAATGTTTGGAAGTGCGTGCGTCCGATCGTGAACATCACAGCCTTGAGGAGCTAAGAGATAATAAGGTACAGACAGAAACTATGCCGGGTGCGCAAGGCGACGTAATTGCTGATGTTTTTACCTACTTTGATTGCACAGATTATGTTGATCTCCAGGAAGGCTTGAAGGAGTCGGAAGCAAAAGATCAGCCACGTGGAATCGTGAGCTTTGCGCTTAGGAAAGCAGCGCTAAATTTATGGGATTATGCATCGCTAAACCTTTCGTATTTTAAGCAGAGCCTTGGCTTTGGCGGTGTTAACGTGCATGGTGGCTATTTCAGCGGTATCTGGAGTCAGCAGATGATGTATGGACTTGCCTTCCTAGGCTTTCGGCAATTTCTGCGATCGCTTCCCCAAGAGCCAAACTCTGATTCTGCGTCTCCTGAAGGGATGAAGGAACGACTGAACGTTCTAGCAACATATTGCCAACAAAAAGGCATTCAAGTTGTACTGGCTCCCATTCGTTACGAAAATGATATTTTGGGCAAGCAACCGTTGCCTACTTCAAACGAGCAACTGCCTCTCTAAACGCTTTTTAGTAACGTCAAGCCTTTTATCAAGACATAAGAACTACTCAAACCAATACCGATATTTAGATTTTACTATTGCATTCACTTGCAACCTGTTATGTTGCCATCACAGAAAGTACGATCGTTTTCATTGCCTGTCGAGCATTACTTTCCTAATAATTTCACCAGACCAATACCGCCAAAATACAGTCCAACCACGGCTCCACCGAGAAGGCTTTGAGTGAGGGGATCGGTGGAGGGAGTGAGGACGGCACCGAGGACAGCGGCACCGAGAAAGACATAGCGCCAGCCGGAAAGCATTTGCTTAGACGAAACAATGCCCAGCAGACCGAGGAGCATTTGGATGATGGGGATTTGGAACGCGAGTCCGGTACTGAACATGAGCAGCAGGACAAACTCAAAGTAGCGATCGATCGACCACAGTTGCTCCACCACATCGGCACCATAGGAGATGAAAAAGTTGAGAGCAGCAGGAATCAGGGCAATGTATGCAAACCCCAAGCCGCCGACAAACAGGAAGCTAGAGCCAAAGACGATCGGTGCCAGCAGTTTGCGTTCGCTGCGGGTTAGTCCTGGCAACACAAAGGCAATGATTTGATACAAAATCACCGGGCTTGCCAACAAAATGCCGCTGTAAGCCGCCACTTTCATCGAAACGAAAAAATATTCTCCTGGCGCAAGCTGAAGAAACTTGACCGCACCTGCCGGAACTTCGAGCAGTTGCACAATCTGCTTGACAAAAAAGAAGCAGCCTACAACGCCTACCGCCACAGCAATCAGCGCGTAAAAAATCCGTTGCCGCAGTTCTTCCAGATGGTCAAACAGCGACATTTCCACATCGTCGAGCAGGTCTTCTTCAACAATATCGGTGCTTGCGGCTGTCGCGCTCAAATTCAGGGAGTCCGCATGACTGGCATCAAGGGCGAAATCCTGCTGGGGTGCTGTCTCTAGTTCCGAAGGAGCCGTCATGGGTTCGCGTTTGTCCGTAGGTCTGTTCACCATTGTATCTGGGTCGGCAGTGGGAGCAAGCAATTGAGGAGAAGTGAGGAGTTTTGAGTTTTGAGTTTTGAGTTGACGCTGACTTCTGACTCCTGACACCCCTTCATCCCCCATCCATCACTCCGCTTCTCCAATTAACGTAAACGCTGCCCAGTCTTGCGGGTTGGGATGGGTTTTCATGGTTGTGAGCATGGCTTGTCGCAATGCCTGAGCTTTGTCATTGGTGTGTTGCAGGTTGCGGTAGAACTGGGTCATGAGGGCAGCGGTAGGTGCATCGGGGATTGCCCAGAGCGAAACGACCAGGCTAGAGACGCCAGCGGCAAGAAACGATCGCGATAGACCAATCACGCCGTCTCCGGTGATGCGTCCTCGTCCAGTATCACAGGCGCTTAACACAACGAGATCGGCATTGAGCGGCAGGTTCAGGATCTCGGCAGCCGTGAGTAAGCCGTTGGTCGCCTGATCGCTAGATCGATTGCCTTTCATCGTAGTAGCGTTGTTGCTCTGAGACGCGTTGACATCAGGCGCAAACGCTAAAGCACTGCCCAAGCCGCGTTGTTCATCCAGCAAGCCATGCGTTGCCAGGTGAATGATGCGGGCGCGGGACATTTTTTGTACGATCGCCGCTTTTGTTGCTTGTTTTCCCGTGATGGCTTGCGTCTGAAGCAAGGGGGCGATCGCGACTGCTTCTTTCTCGGCTCCAGGCAGTGGCGCTAATGGTTCTGGCGGCTCCCCGGGCGCAGATTGCACACGAGGCATCGTGGGATTGCCGACAACGAGAGCGGACGTAGACGTGATCCCCCTCTCTCCTCTCTCCTCTCTCCTCACCCCTTTCTTCTCACCCCTCTCTGCCCGTAACGCTGCAACCTGCCCCAAGACTTGAATCGAGGGAGCTGTTTGAAGCGTGTGCTGCTCAATCAAGTATTTACCTTGAGCATCTTGAAGGGCAGGAAAAGGAACAAGAAACAGTGCGCCCTGGGGAATAAAGATGAGGCGCTGGGTTGGGTCAGTGGGTAGCAGGTCGGCGATCGGCTGAATAAGCAGTTGATGAAGCTGTTGCAGTGTTTTGGTTTGGGCGGAAGGGGCAACGCGATCGCGGCTAACCGATCGACTTCTCACGCCAATGGCTTCACGGCTACTGGCAACAAGGCTTCTTAGAGAGGTATTTTGCTGCTGCCAAAGGGGTTTGAGATCGGCTTGGCGAAAGGTGACGGCTCCAGTTGGTTTGATGACCCAAATGTACAGTTCAGCTTCTCTGGGACGCTGCCTGCCCTCACTGTTAACGTCGCTGTAGATGATGGAATATTGAACGAGTGTTGCCTTTTGGGCTTTGGCAATCTGCTGGATGGCGGCAATAGATGGACTGGCAGCAGGGATGACGTTTTTGGGGGCAGGTTGCGATCGCATTCCAGTTTGTCTATTACCTGTCTGCGTTACCAACCGTTGTGCCAGAATTTCCACAAACGCGCGGGCACGACCGCGTTCAGCGATCTCTAGCGCGGCATCGGGTTTCTTCTCAGCAATCAGCACCTCTTGCAGAGTGCGATAGGTGCGGGCTTGTTCGTCAAAGAGGGATACTTTGCTGATATCGTCGCTACCTAAGCCTGCCCGCAGCGATTCCCAAAGCTGAATGCCAGCGAAAAGAGTGCGCTCTGCGTCTGCCAGGTTGCCCGATCGCAGCAAGGCGTAGCCCAAATTATTCAGCGCGGCTCCTTCACTTTGACGAGCCTTGATGGTGCGGGCGATTGCCAACTGTTGCTGGTGGTGGTCAATTGCTTTAGCGGTGTCACCCATGATCAGGTAGGCATTGCCCAAATTGCCCAGCATTTTACTCTCGTTCTGGCGATCGCCAAGCTGTTGGGCGATCGCGAGTGCCTGCTGTCCGTAGTCAACCGTCCTGGCATACGCACCCAAGAAAAAGTACGCTGTACTTAAATTGCCGAGCGCGATCGCCTCACTTTGCCGATTTTTGAGTCGCCGCACAATGTCTAGCTGCTGTTGATGGTAGGCTACCGCTTTGTCGTACTGCCCCAGCGCCAGATACACGTTGCCCAAATTGCCCAGCGCTGCGGCTTCACTCTGAATATCTTTAATGTTTCGCGCAATGGTCAAAAGCTGCTGCTCGTAGCCGCTTGCTTTGTCGTATTCGCCCAGCGCATAGTAAGCATTGCCCAGGTTGCCCAGCGCCGCTCCTTCGGTTTGGCGATCTTTGATGGACTGCGCGATCGCCAATTGCTGCTGTCCGTAGCTGATGGCGTTGGCATAGTCGCCCGACGAGTAAGAGACAACGCCCAAATTGCCGAGTGCTTTACCTTCGCTTTGCCGATCCTTCGTTTCGCGCGCGATCGCCAGCCATTGCTGGGTGTAGTCGATGGTTTTGGCATAGTCGCCCAACGATTCGTAAATGTTGCCCAAATTGCCGAGCGCTTTGCCTTCGCTCTGCCGATCCTTCGTTTCGCGCGCGATCGCCAGCCATTGCTGCTGATACTCGATCGCCTTGTTAAATTGCCCCAGCAAATAGTAAATATTGCCCAGGTTGCCGATCGCCATGCCTTCGCTTTCGCGGTCTTTGAGTTCGCGCGCGATCGCCAAATATTGCTGTTGGGAGGCGATCGCCTGGTCAAAGTCACCCAGAATCCGATACGCGATGCCCAAATTGCCTAACGCTTTCCCTTCGCCCAGCCGATCCTTTAGCGATCGATAAATTGCCAACGCCTGCTGCCAGGACTGAAACGCGGCTTCAATCCCTCCCGTCTGAAACTGACTCAGACCCTGCTCAAGCAGGCGATCGGCTTCGACTTGTCGTGGGTTTGTCGCTTGAGCCAGCGCAGGCGGGAGTAGATAAGCTGACGGCAACAAAAGCCCAGTAGGGGCAGACAGGAGGGCAAGGGCGATCGCGAGTTTAGTGGGGTGCATGGGGGAGAGGAGTGAGGGGAGAGGAATGAGGGGTGAGGAGAGAGGAGGCAGGGGAAGTAAGGACAGCGGGAAAGCAGGGGAAGTAAGGGCAATGGGGAAGCAATGGCGGCAGAGGAGAAACTGCACTGTCTCACTGGTCACTGTTGGCTGTAGAAAACTTAAAACTCAAAACTCAAAACTCGAAACTCAAAACTTTTGCTTCCATCCTTACTCCCCATTCCCCATTCCCGCCAAATTAGTTCCAGTTGTCAACAATGTGAGATCCTGAAGACAGTCAGTAGGGCAACGGAGTCTGAAAAAATGACGGAAGATCGAAAGCGAACAGTTGTGATCACGGGAGCATCGTCGGGGGTAGGGTTGTATGCTGCCAAAGCCCTTGCTGCACGCCCTGATTGGCATGTTGTGATGGCGTGTCGCGATTTGGCAAAAGCAGAACAGGTCGCGCAAACCGTAGCAATGCCGAAAGACAGCTACTCAATCATGCACATCGATATTGCCTCACTAGAAAGTGTGCGGCAGTTTGTCACCAAATTTAGAGAAACCGGGCGATCGCTCGATGCCCTGGTCTGCAATGCCGCGATCTATCTGCCGTTGATCAAAGAGCCGTTACGCAGTCCTGAAGGCTTTGAGTTGACTGTTGCCACCAATCATTTGGGACATTTTCTTTTGGCGAACCTGTTGCTGGAAGATCTCAAGCACGCTGCGTCTGGGGCTGCACGACTCATCATTTTGGGCACCGTGACGCACAACCCGGATGAACTGGGCGGCAAAATTCCACCGCGTCCCGATTTGGGCGATTTGAAAGGCTTTGCGGATGGCTTTAAAGCGCCGATCGCCATGATTGACGGCAAGAAATTTGAACCTGTGAAAGCGTACAAGGACAGCAAAGTTTGTAACGTGTTGACCATGCGCGAACTCCATCGGCGCTACCACGATTCAACGGGCATTACCTTTAGTTCGCTCTATCCCGGCTGCGTGGCAGATACGCCGCTCTTCCGCACCCACTACCCGCTGTTCCAGAAACTCTTTCCGTGGTTCCAGAAGAATATTACGGGCGGTTACGTCTCTCAAGCGTTGTCAGGTGAACGGGTGGCGATGGTCGTTGCCGATCCGGACTACAGCCAGTCCGGCTCCTACTGGAGTTGGGGTAATCGTCAGAAGAAAGATGGCAAATCGTTTGTGCAAAAAGTGTCTCCCCAGGCACGCGATGATGAGAAAGCAGAACAACTGTGGGAACTGAGTGCCAAGCTAGTCGGATTGGCGTAATGAATTGTCTCATTCGTCCGCTACAAGCGTCTGATTTAGCCACCGCTGATCACATCTTTCGGCTTGCGTTTGGGACGTTCATTGGGTTGCCCGATCCGACGCAGTTTGCAAGTGATGCCAGTTATATCGAGCATCGCTGGAAAACGAATGCGATCGGCACGTTCGCGGCTGAGGTTGATAACATCCTGATTGGGTCAAACTTAGCAACGAACTGGGGCAGTTTTGGCTTTTTCGGACCGTTGACCGTCCATCCTGATTACTGGGGCAAAGGGATCGCCAAAGAACTTGTTGCAGCCGTGATGGAGCAGTTCAACCAATGGCACATTGAGCAACCAGCGCTCTTTACGTTCTCCAATAGCCCCAAGCACCACGCGCTGTATCAAAAGTTTGGCTTCTACCCGCAATATCTCACGGCTGTGATGGTTAAACCAGTGGAACAGCCTGCCCCTCTCGCTGCAACCGCTCGTTATTCCCAACTGTCAGCAGAACAGCAGGCTCAGGCACTCACCGACAGCCGCACAGTCACAGAGACCATCTTTGCAGGGCTAGATGTCTCGACTGAAATCGCCGCTGTAGAGGCGCAACGCCTGGGCGATACCGTTTTTCTGTGGGATGAAGCAGGTCTCGCTGGGTTTGCGGTGTGCCACTGTGGTGCAGGCACTGAAGCGGGCAGCGGTACTTGCTATGTCAAGTTTGGAGCCGTACGATCGCGTCCCCAGGCTGGCGCACAGTTTGAACAACTACTCGGTCTGGCAGAATCTCTCGCTGCTGCTGAAGGACTATCCCGTCTGATTGCAGGCGTAAATACCAGCCGTCACAAAGCCTACTGCCGCATGATTGCCCTCGGCTTTCTCACCGAAATGACGGGGGTGGCAATGCAACCAGCGTCTAAACCTGGCTACAATCGCCCGGATGTTTTTGTGGTGGATGATTGGCGTTGAGGGACTGGGGTGTGGGGTGTAGGGTGCTTGAGATGCTGAAGGAACGGTTATATGACCATCTCACGCAGGTTGCCCGCGATCGCGACCCTTACCTCGCAACAGCGGGGCATTTCTTTGTTCGCGAATACATTCGCTCTCAGTTAGCGCAGTGGGGGACGGTGGAAACCCACGCGTTTCAGGTGCAAGGCACAGAATTTCAGAACTTGATCTTGAATCTGCCCGCGCAAAATGAGACGAACCGACGATCGTCAAAGCAGCCCATTCTGATTGGCGCTCACTACGATGCGTTTCCGGGTTCACCGGGAGCGGATGACAATGCGACTGGTGTGGCTGTGCTGTTAGAAATGGCTCGGCTGTTTACTGCTGAACCTGCACGCTATCCTGTTCGCTTGGTTGCGTTTGACCTGGAGGAGACGAGCTACGATCGCGCGGGCAGCACCCACTATGCCAACTCGCTTCAGCAAGAACCACTGCGACTCATGCTCTCTCTAGAAATGTTGGGCTACTGTGATCAGACACCTAACTCCCAACGCTATCCAACCGGATTGCAGCGCTTTTACCCAAATCAGGGAAATTTCATCGCGCTGATTGGCAACCTGAAAACCATGCCTGATTTGATGCGTCTAAGCCATCATTTGCGATCGTATGACGCACCGTGCGAATGGTTGCCTGCTGGTAAACGAGGTCTCATCGTGCCCGATACCCGACGGAGCGATCATGCCGTCTTTTGGGATAAGGGCTATCGAGCGTTGATGGTGACAGACACCTCCTTTCTTCGCAATCCGCACTATCACAAACGTAGCGATCGGTTGGAAACGTTAGATCTCAATTTTCTAACCAATGTTTGTTGTGGTTTAGCACAGGGTCTTCAACGCTTGTAACGCTTCGACTCAGACCAAATTGTTAGAGATGATGTGGAGTTTAAAGTACCCTTTTTCAAAGCGTTGAAGTGATGGTTCAAGGCGTGCAGTCAGAGCATTTGATCAGAATGCTTTTGGAGGAAAGGGAACCTGTAACTACTTTAGCTTGACCGCTTACCACAGATATTTCACCAGAGCATTGCTGTTACCACTCCACGAAATTAATGACACCACTATGCTTTTTAGGGCTATCGTGTAGGAACAGCGTTTGGGGAGAGATTCATGCGTAAACTTGTGTTTGTTGGATTTGCCGGAGCGATCGCGCTGACCATCGCCAGTTGCTCTTCTGATTCGGGCGGTGATGTTGCCACCTCCCCATCGCCCGTTGCGCCTGTCACAGCTACAAAACCAGCCACCAGTCAGCCCTTTGGCGCTAAAGCGGCTCCACTGGTTGCCCAAAAGCCACCCGCTGGTGACACAATTCCAGGCTTAATTCAATCAACCAACGGTGACGAGCGAGCAAAGCAAGTGCAGGCAAGCATTGATGGTCAGAAGGGAAAAGATCCCTTTGCGGGACTGCCGCCGAAATTACAACAGCCTCGCACTGCTGCCAATCGTCAAAACGTGCCTACTGTCCGTCAATTGCCACCAACTCCCCAAATCACAACCCGTAGACCAACAAGTCCAAGCACCACTGCTTTTAATCCCAAAACGCCTCTACCGCCGGGAAATTCAGGCGTTCCAGTCATCAAAACGTTGCCACCGTTGCCGACCGCAAACTTAGCCAATGCTGTTGAAGTGAGCGGTGTTGTGGTAGTGGGTGGGGTGGCTCAGGCGATCGTCAAAGCGCCCAACGAAGAAACGAGCCGCTACGTCCGGGTTGGGCAACGGCTCTCCAACGGGCAGGTGCTGGTCAAGCGCATTGAAATGAACGGAGGGTCTGATCCGATCGTCATTCTTGAAGAAAATGGCGTTGAAGTGTCTAGAGCGGTTGGTACAACGGTAGCAGCAAATAAACCTGCCTAACGGCTGCTGGCAAGCTCTATAACGACTCAAGTCCACACAATGACGTAAGCGCTAGAGTGAAGAGGTACCGATCGTCTCAGTTCTAATCTGGAGCTGTGCCGTCGTGACACAAGCCACCTCTAAGCAGCAGCTTTAGGGCGCGTGGGAAACCGCTCTGGTCGATCGACTTTTTGCGCCAGTGCAGCAACCAGATCCTCGCTCAAATTAGGATGCTGACTTGCTTCGTTCATGCAAAGCCGCTATCCCCTTCAATCTAGCAATCGATCGCATCGTTGCTGGCAGTGATGCGATCGGTCGTCCCGCGCACTTCGTACAGGTGACCTGGAAAGAAGAGTGAGAAGGGCTAGAACGATAAAAAGGGTGGTTACTGATCCTTTAGCCTTTCTTTCAGTTTGTTCGCGGTTCGCAAAATTTGCCCTGCCAAAATAGCGGCACCAAAGCCATTGTCAATGTTCACAACCCCGACCCCAGCGGCACAGGAGTTAAGCATCGTGAGTAGAGGCGCTAAGCCGTTGAAGCTCGCTCCATAGCCAACGCTGGTCGGTACAGCAATGACGGGGCAATCTGCCAGTCCAGCAACAACACTCGGCAAGGCACCCTCCATCCCAGCGACGACAATAAGCACATCAGCTTCGACGATCGCCCAGCGGTTTTCGAGCAGTCGATGAATGCCGGACACACCCACGTCCCAAAGCCGATTGACCTTAAACCCACACAGATCAGCGGTAACAGCAGCTTCTTCGGCAACGGGAAGATCGGCAGTGCCTGCGGAGAGGATACTGATCGTGCCGGGGTGGAGAGTTGGGTGTGGGGTGTGGGGTGTGGGGCTTCGGCGTGAGCGCTCAGCCGAACGGTGTGGGGTGTAGAGTTGAGCTTCTGCCCCGGAAGGTTCTGCCTCCTGCCTTCTCATCAACGCACAAATGCGCGCCGTTGCGTAGTACTCTACGTCCGATACTTTTTCCTTCAGTTGGGCATACACGTCTGGCTCAATGCGGGTCGCCATCACGACAGCGGCACGATCGCGCATCACTTCCATAATTTGAGCAATCTGATCCGGTGTTTTGCCTAAACCCCAAATAAATTCAGGAAAGCCAGTGCGGAGCGCGCGATGGTGGTCGATACGAGCAAAGTCGTCAACCGTTTCAAAATTCAGGTTTTTTAGTTTGCCGAACGCAATCTCTGGAGTGAGTTCACCCGCAGCAACGGCGTTAAGGAGATGCTTGAGATGGTCGGGTTGGGTCACGGGTGGAAGCATAAGGGGTAAGGGATCAGGGATGAGTTGCTTTTAGCCTTTAGCCTTTAGCCTTCATCCTTTAGCCTTTATTCTAAGTTCTTGAATATTCCATAGCCCCCAACTGGGTAAACCTGTGTACTTCAGCCCTTCCACCCGATCGCGAACAGCTATCAAAGCACGATCGTTCACGAGATGGATGACGGGAAGCTGTTCCTGGACAACGCGCTGGAATTCGGCGTAGATGGCTTTGCGTTTCGTTTCGTCTAGCTCACGTGCCCCGCTGACGAAGAGGCGATCGATCGTGGTTTCCCAGTCATTCGGTTCCCAACCTTGAATGGGCGGTTGTCCTGGCTGCTGTTTGAGATTGAAACCGTGAGAGGCACCGCTGCTGACCCACAAATTTGAGGCAGCATTTGGCTCAATGCCGCCTGTAAAGCCAATCATGTGAGCATCCCAATCACGCGAATTGTTGACTTTCTCGATCAACACATTAAAGTTGATGGGCGTGTAGTCAACCTGAATGCCGATTTTGCTGAGGTCTTGCTGCACCTGGGCACCGATCGCCACCCGGACAAGATTATTGGCATTTGTCATCAGGCTAAAGCGGACGCGATGACCCTCTGCATCAAACAATTGCCCTTGGGCGTTGTACTTAAAGCCTGCCTGCTTCAGTAAGGTTTTGGCTCTTTCAGGGTCATGGTCATAAGCCTTGAGTCCGTCTTTGAGAAAGAACGGGCTTTGCACCGAAATCGGCGAATTTTGGATCACGCCCAAGCCTCGAAAGAGGTTGTTGTTGATGCGCTGACGATCGATGCCATACGCGATCGCCTGTCGGAATGCCAGGGTGTTAAACCAGCGTGATTTGATTGGGTCTACAAGTGGTTTGCCGTTTTTATCCTTAGCTTTGTTCAGGTTGAAGGTGAGATAGAGGGTTCCCGACCACGGACCACCATCATGAATGGTAAAGCCGCCGCGTTTTTCCTCACGCTTCAGCAAAGGAACATACTCCGATCGCAACGGTCGCGCATCACCCAAGACATCCATGTCACCAGAGCGAAACTTGAGCAGTTGTGTATCTAAGTTCTCGACAATTTGCCAGATGATGCGATCGATATAGGGCAGTTGCGTCCCTTGGGAATCCTTGCGCCAGTAGTGAGGATTGCGGCGAAAGACGAGCCGTTGCCCAGCAATATAACGCTCCATTACATAAGGTCCGTTCACCACAATCTTCGTCGGATCGGTATCTGTACCCCAGGTCGAGAGAAACTTGAGATTGCCATCCGCTCCTTTGGTTTTCAGCGTCTCTTCCAGCGCGTGTTTGGGCAAGATCACAATGCCATCAGGACCCGCGATCGCGTTGAGCAAGGGCGCAAAGGGTTCTGGCAAATTGAACTCGACGCGTAAATCGTCGAGCTTACGTACGTCAGGATAGGCTTTGTTCACCCCAATTTGAATGCCTTCTTTGGCATCGGTCGGCACCTCTGGGTTTGCGATCACGTCCTGGTACGTAAACACGACATCATCAGCAGTGAGTGGTGCCCCATCAGACCACTTCAAGCCAGGACGTAGCTTAAAAACCACCCGTTTGTTGTCGTCTGAAAACTCCCAGGACTCTGCTAAGGCAGGCTCGATCGCCCCAGTCACCCCATTTTCCTGAGTCAAACACTCATAAGTGAAGAGAAAAATGCTGGGAAAGGTGTTTTTGTTCGCAAAGTTGAAGGTGTTTGGGTCAGTGAGGGTGCCGAGTACGAGCTGACTACCTTGCGCTGCTTGAGTGCGAAGCTGACTGGACTGACAGCTTGATAAGAAGATGACAAGTGCCAGCCCGACTGTGATGGCGGGAAGTCCCCTCACCCTGATGCTACGTGTCTCTAGATTGAGTAAGCGTCTGCCCTTGCTGGTGTTGCTTGCAAGTGTGCGATTGCTCTTCGTCGAAACGAGATTGGTGATGCAGGTCGCGATCGCCAACCAGAACCAATCAAGCAGAGCCTTAACCAGAGATACGACAGAAACCATGCGGCGATCAGTGAAGGGGAACTATTTCTCTACCAGTTTGCGTCTAGTCTCTTTAGTTCGCGCACTTAAGCGGTAGAACTTCAGCAGCCAGTAGACGATGACCAGTTTGTGTCAAAAGTGATGGCTGCAAGGGGGTGAAAGGCATTTGTTCTGAACTCGCCCGTTAGCGGTCAGATTGACCGTTACCCTGTTACCGATCGCGCAGCATCGTCTGTAAATCAGCGATCGCCCTCGTATCTGTTTCCTGCTGTGCGGCGGTTCGATCTAGGGTTCGCTCTGTCTCATGTTGGCGTTGAGCCAGCAGCAGCAAAATTTCGTGAATCTGGGCAACCACTTGATCCTGCCGTTGCTGCGTCTGTTCCACTTCAGTCAGGCGGCTTTCTAAGTCGCTGTCGTTCATGATGACTGCTCCAGGAATTTTAGCGTACCTGGATGTGTGGAGGAAGGTTAAACATGAGAGTAATTCATCCCATATGCAGCTATACCTAGTTCCCACAATCGTAGGGCGTGTAGGCGATGATGGTGGCATGAGTGCATAGACGATCGCAGACCGAACGCATCGCGTCGCTTCACATAAAAATTCGTTACGGAGAGGGGAGGAGAGTTATGACAAGTCGCTTGCAGTGGGGTGGTTGGCTTCTTTCACTAGGCGTTCTAGGCGCATTGCCCGCCTTGGCGCAATCTAACTTTGGTAGCCTGACCTTGGGTGCTGGCAAGCAGTCAGGCACTCTAACAGGCTCTACGGGCGGTTCTACGTCTCTGCCTGCGATCGTCAGCAACCGCGATCGCCATAACAATAAATGCCTTGGTTTTGGCGATCCCACTCCTGATCACATCTTAGTCTTGCAGCAAAACGTCCCTAATTTGAGGCTGCGTGTCACCAGTGGCGGTGACACGACGCTCGTTGTGCAAGGCGAACGGGAGATTCGCTGTAGCGACAACGCCAAAATGAGCGGGAAGGATGCCAGCCTTGCCGATGCTGACTGGCAAGCTGGCACCTACAAAATTTGGGTGGGTACGTCGGCACCCGGCATACGACGGGACTATACGCTGTCTGTCCGGCAGTAGTTAGCGCTAAGCGTGCGTATGGTTTCTGGCTGCATATGTCTAATCGTCCATTAGCTGAGTGGCTGGCGCGTTTGGCGGCAGGAGAGCCGCTGCCATTGGCGGTGTGGCGGCAGTTAGAAGCTCTGGCGTTGCAGGACACGTCGCGGGCGATCGCCTTTGGCATCACGCCAGCAACAGTGAGTAGAGATCTACGAGAGCGATCGCGCTTGCTTCAGTCTGTTTACCCAACAATCGAACATTTTTGCCAGGATCATCTGACTGCCTCCGTCCCTTGGCTCGATACTCTCTGGACTTTGTGGCTACCTTTGGCACTTTGGCTGGCACAGCATCAGACACACGATCGTCCCCGGATTCAGGGCATTTTGGGCGGACAAGGGACGGGTAAAACCACACTGGGAATCATTCTGACGCTGATTCTGCAAACCCTGGGCTATAAAGCCCTCAGCTTTTCGTTGGATGATCTCTACAAGACGTACCGCGATCGCTTGCGTCTGCAAGACGAAGATCCTCGGTTGCGATGGCGCGGGCCACCGGGAACTCACGATCTTGATCTGGGTCTTCAGACGCTTGATTGGTTACGACAGCCAACCGCTGACAAATCGATCGCGATTCCCCGTTTTGACAAAGCGCTGCACAACGGCATGGGCGATCGCACTGAGCCAAAGCTGGTCGCCAACGTGGATCTTGTGCTGTTTGAAGGTTGGTTTGTGGGCGTTCGTCCAATCAACCCAACAGTCTTTGATGCGGCAATTGCACCGATTGTTACTGCTGCCGATCGCACCTTTGCCCGCGACATAAACGCCAAACTACACGACTACTTGCCCCTTTGGGAGCGGTTGGACAGTTTGATTGTGCTGCATCCAGTGGATTACCGCCTCAGCCAGCAGTGGCGCAAACAAGCAGAACAGCAAATGCGGGCAACCGGTCAATCGGGCATGAGCGATGCCGAAATTGATACCTTCGTCGAGTATTTTTGGAAAGCGCTGCACCCCGAATTATTCATCAAGCCGTTAGTCACTCATCCTGGCTATGCCGATCTTGTGATTGAGATCCAGTCAGACCACACAGTCGGCGCAGTCTATCGCGGGGGTGATCGCGATTGTTAACTCAGCAGCAAAGCGTCCTGCCTTGAACAATACCTGATCTCCATCTCTCTACAGACTTAAAAGTAGCCAAAGATACGTCGCTTGATAGGGGAACGCCACAGCTTTGTTTTCTACTGTGAAATTGAGTTTAGTTCAGGCAATGCAAACAATCAAATTACTAGGAAACTAGAGGAGAAATCATGCCCAGGCTTGTTGGAAAGCAGTCTCATGCTGGCGAAAACGTTGCAGCGTTCATTATCATCGCTGCGATCGCAGGTGTTGCGCTTGAATACATTGGCGTGGTGAATGTGGTTCCTGGTTTTGGTCGCGATGATCGCTACAGTCCGCTTCAAAGTCAAGTGACCAATGAACACGTAATGGCTCACCACGAGCGTTGAAGCGAAGCGTTGATGAACAAATTGTTATCAGGAGTCATAAGGAATAACAGCCATGCGCAAAGGCAGCGATGTGATCGGTAAGGTCGTAGTAACTTACGACACAGGTTTGAAAATTGAACGTATCCAAGACTTGATTTTTGATCAGGATCGTAATCAAATCCTGGGCTTCTTAGTGCAAGAAAAAGGCATCTTTCGTGATGCCAGAGTGATCCCATTAGAGGAAGTATTGGCGATCGGTGCGGATGCCGTCGTGGTTAGCTCCAAAGAATCCGTTTCTGAAGCGCACAAGCATCCTGAAATTAAAGCAATCTTGCGACACGACAACGTACTCAAAGGCACTAAGATTCTGACCACAGATGGTCTCGATTTGGGTACATTAGTCGATTTATTCTTTGACAACCGCTCTGGTGCGGTTGCTGGCTACGAGTCCTCTGGCGGGTTATTCTCCGACGTGTACTCTGGGCGATCGTTTGTGCCCGCCCCAAAAACGCTAAAGATCGGACGCGATGTCGCGTTTGTACCACCAGAAACTGCTGACTTGATGCGTGAGCAAGTGGGTGGCATTAAGGGCGGCGCTCAAGCCGTTGGTGGCAGGCTCCAAGAATCGGCTGACACCGCAAGCCGTAAATTGCAGGAAACGGCAGACGCTGCAAACCACAAACTGCAAGACTCGGCTGCGGTCGCCACTCTGCGGCTTCAGGAGGCTGGACAGGCTACCAGCACGACTCTACAAACAGCGGGTGAAGCTGCAAACGGCAGGCTGCAAGCGGCTGGAGGCAAGTTCCAAGACTTTGATCGCGATGCCACAGCAGCCTTGACCAACACGCTCGTCGCTCCGGCAGAGCAACGGTTGTTTGTAGTTGGTCGCCGTACAGAGCGAGACCTTTTCACCCCAGAGAACACCATCCTGGCATTGCAGGGGCAAGAAGTGACACTGGATCTGGTTGAACGTGCGGAACAGCTAGGACTGCTCAACGCCCTCTACATTGCGACTGGCGGCAGCGTTACGGAACCGCTTAGCCGCAACGTACAGCAAACGGCGGCAATGGTCAGCGATCGCATCCAAAGCGCCACTCAAAGCGCGGCAGAAACAATCCGTCAATCAATGAGTGGGATGGCAGCCCGTAGCGCGGTTGACCAAGCGAGTGGTCGTCGAGTATCACGCCTGGTACAGACGGCAGATGGGTTCATCATTGCTGCCCCCGGACAGATCGTGACCGACTCGGTTATCCATGATGCTCAAACGTATGGCAAAGAGACTGACTTGCTAAATGCAGTAGGGTTAGCGCCAGCCGATGCAGTACGCTCCAGTGCTGATGATGCTTGGCTGGAGGGACGATCGCAACTGCGCGATCGCACCGCTCTAGCACAAGCAAATCTGAGCGATTTCTGGCAAACCTTGCAAGAGAAAGCCCAGGAATTACAAGGACGCAGCGCTCGTGCCATCAAGCAGCAGCGCATTGAACAGGCACTCGGTCGCCCCGTAACCCGCGTCATTCTTGACCCGCAGGATAACGTGGTTCTCAACGTCGGTGAACTGATTACTCATCGTGCGATTCGCTTAGCCGATCAGGGCGGGGTGCTTAACGTTCTGCTTAACTCTGTCTACACAAAAGAGCCAACGATCGACGATCGTGAAATCCGAGCCTCTGAGCACGGTACAGCAGCCCTAGAACCCCATCACCAACCATCTCTGCAACCGAACTAACAGCGCCGTTGTCGATCAGTAAAAGACGTTGCAACTAACTCCCTGCCTTCTACCAGAAGGCAGGGAGTTAGTTGCGTCCTGTACTAACACCGCCATCTACAGGTAAAACGATGCCTGTAATCCAACCAGAACGCGCGTCATCTGCTAGAAACAAAACTGCTTCTGTGATGTCTTTTGCTTGTCCGTTACGTCCTAGCGGGTGGAAAGTGTTGAAAGACGCGAGTTGCTCAGGGGTTAGCAGAGTATCAAAAAGCGGCGTTTCAACCACCGCAGGCGCGATCGCATTGACACGAATCTTCTCCGATGCGAATTCGATCGCCAAGTTGCGGGTAAGCGAATGCACCGCACCTTTAGCCGTCGAGGAACCACTACAGGGCGTAGCTGCGATCGCATGTAACGCCCACATAGAGCCGATATTGACGATTGCTCCGCTCCCGCGTTTACGCATTTCGGCAATCGCGGCCTGTGACATGAAAAAGTAGCCGCGCAAGAGATTGAGGTAGCTGTTGAGATCGTCCTCGGTATGGTCGAGAAACGGCTTCGGTTGAAATACACCTGCGTTGTTAAACAGAACATCAATGCCCCCGAAGCGTTCAACTGCAAGCTCAGTCAAACGTTGGCTTGTTTGAGGCTGCCCGATATCCCCCACCACGTAGGCAATGCTCGTCCCAGAGGGATCGATACTTTCTGCTGTTTGGGCTAACTTAGCTTCACGCCGTCCATTGAGAACAACTTTGGCTCCTGCCTTGTAGAAAGCTTGGGCGGCATCAGCACCAATGCCCGTACCACCGCCTGTAATCACCACAACTTTTTGCTTTAAGCTCATCTTTGCTTTTCCTTTTGTGCTTACGCTTGGGATGTTCAAGAGCATAGGAGGTGGCGCAAAAGCTGACAAGGAGGCACAATTTTGTCAGGCAACGTACTTCTATGAAAGAAATGCCGTCCCATCAGGAGAAAAAAGTTTTGGAAAAAATGCCAGAGGTCGCAGAGGTTGTGGAGGCTGTGTTTGGTTGCAAGTGGTCACTCCGTATTCTTGGACTCATCCGTAAGGGAGTTTGCCGTCCTGGTGCCATTGAGCGAGAGTTAACGGGACTAACACCGAAAGTGCAGAATTACTACTTCCGCCGTATGGTGAGTCTAGGCATTCTTGAAAGAGTTGTTTATCCTGAGGTTCCACCGCATGTGGAATATCGGTTGACGAGCTTTGGACTACGTTTTATGCCGATTCTAGATTCGATCGAAGCGTTGCAGGATGAGCTTGAGGCAGATCGTAAAGCTCAAAGCGTTGTCGAAACCCAGACAGCCGTCTAACTCAGCTTTTTTGCAGAATACCGGGCGATCGCAACGCTCTCAAATTCTCACACCCTGTACAAAACATTGCCGTTGTCATCTCAGCCATGAGAATATCCACTAGCTCGTAAAGTGCCTCTTCTGATTCGTGTGCGGCTTGCAAGAAAGGGAGCGCCATGCCAGCAAGATCAGCGCCAAGGGCGATCGCTTTTGCTGCTTCCAAGCCATCGCGGAGACCGCCTGAGGCAATAAGGGGGATTTGAGGCGCGATCGCTCTCACTTCAGTGATACATTCTGCGGTTGGTAGCCCCCAGTCTGCAAAGGTTTTGCCCAGACGACGCTGACGGGCATCGGTAGCGCGATCGCTTTCGACGAGTGCCCAGGATGTGCCACCTGCACCTGCTACGTCGATCGCGGCGACTCCAGCTTCAATCAACTTTGCCGCCATTGCTGCCGAAATACCGTTGCCAACCTCTTTTGCAATCACAGGCACAGGCAACGTTGCACAGAGGACGGAAATTTGTTCCAGCAAGCCTCGAAAATTAGTGTCGCCGCTGGTCTGTACGCATTCTTGAAGGGGATTGAGATGCAAAATGAGGGCATCGGCTTCGAGGGTATCCACCACACGGCGACACTCATCCAAGCCATAGCGATAGTTAAGCTGCACGGCTCCCAAATTGGCAAACAGAGGAATATCAGGCGCAACAGCACGCACAGCAAAGGTTGATGCCACGTTGGGGTGCTCCACTGCCACCCGCTGAGAACCAACTCCCATTGCTAGACGGTAGTGCTGTGCAACGGCTGCTAGTCGCTGATTAAGCGTTTTGGCATGATCAGTGCCCCCGGTCATGGAGGAGATTAAGAGCGGTGCGCCCAGCACTTTACCGAGAAAGGTGGCTGTCAAGTCAATATCGCTGCGATCGATTTCTGGCAAACAGCAGTGGGTAAACCGATAGCGCTCCAGTCCAGTCGTAACCTGGCGACACTGCACATCTTCATCCAGGCAAATGCGGAGGTGGTCGGCTTTACGAGTCTGGGTTTCCATGAACGTAGGGATGGGGTATGGGTGTAGGCGAAGGATAACGGGTAAAAGTCTGAGGCTAAAGCTGTGTCCATCGCTTGTAACCTTCATCCTTTAGCCCTCAGCCTTTCCTCTACACCCTAACCCCTACACCCGCATTAACTCCACTCCATCGCGTCCATCAATGTCTTGAAGATAAACTTTGACCTGTTCTTCTTTGGCTGTAGGAAGTTTTTTACCAGTAAAGTCGGGGTGGATAGGTACTTCACGATGTCCCCGATCGACCAGCACCACCAACCGAATAACCTCTGGGCGACCGTAATCATTCACAGCGTTTAAGGCAGCGCGAATCGTGCGTCCTTTGAAAATGACATCATCCACCAGCACGACAGTTTTGCCGGAGAGGTCGAAGGGAATATCGGTTTTGGCGGGGGTGCGGATGCCAATGCTGTCCAGGTCATCGCGGTAAAAGGTGATGTCGATCGCCCCTACAGGCACCGACACCTGCTCCAAAATCTCAATCTGCCGCGCCAGCATCTCTGCCAGGTTGACCCCCCGCGTATAGATGCCCAAGAGAACGAGTTTGGCAAGATCCGATCGCTCCACCACTTGCGATGCCAACCGCGTCACCGTGCGACGGACTTCTGCTGCTGACAAAATTTCAACCACTTCTGGAGGCATAAGGGGAAAAGTTTTAGTTTTGAGTTAAGAGTTTTGAGTTAAGAGTTTTGGGTTATTTTTTAACTTAACTTACACTGAAACTATCGTCCCAGTACTATCAATTGTAATGAATAGAAAATCCACTGCTGATTTCCCAATGCTGCAATATTATTCGCGAATATTTCTGAATCACTACCACTCATCATTCAAAACTTAAAACTCACCACTCAAAACTCTCTTCCTCCTATCCTTCATCTTTGGGCTGCACTGCTTTCACAATCCGAGACAGTTCGCTCTTTTCATCTACCGCAATACGAGTCGGCGAACCGCTGATGATGCGCTCAAAGTTACGGAAGGAGTCTTTAATTTCGGGACCACGTTCACTGATGGTATATTCACGAATGCCTTTATCATGCCAGGAACCCCGCATTTTAAAGACGTTGATGGCTCGCGCCATTTCACCCCGAATTTCAACGTATTGCAGCATCAAAATCGTGTCGGTGATGGTAGAGATATGGGAATCGGTAATGGAATGTGATCCCATAAATTTGTCGGAGGTGTTGGTAAAAAAGCCAGTGATTTCTTCTTGCTTTGCAAACCCGGTAACACCAATCACGAATTGACGAAAGGCATTGTTACTCACGCCACGCGCAAGAGCAGATAGCGAATCGATCGCAATCCGTGAAGGCTTAAACTCGGCAATTTCGGTTTTAATCATTTGTAAATGGTCTTCTAAGCCCGTCGATTCCGGGTAGGCACAAATAATTTTGAGTGCGCCTTTTTGCTCCAGTTCTTCAAAGTCAATGCCCCATGAAGAGGCATTCCGAGACAACTGAGCGCGAGACTCTTCATAGGCAAACAAAATGGCACGATCGCCCCGCTGACAGGCATCTTGCAAAAATTTGCTCACCATCATGGTTTTGCCTGTACCCGTTGCGCCTGTTGCTAAAATAATCGAATCTTTAAAGAAGCCACCGCCGCACATTTCATCCAGCGTTTTGACTCCAGACGATACCCGCACATTGGACGATCGCTGCGTCAGGCGCATCGCTCCTAGCGGGAAGATATTGATGCCATTATTCGTAATCGTGAAAGGATATTCACCCTTCATATGAGTGGTGCCGCGCAGTTTGAGAATTTCGATCGTGCGGCGACGGCGTTCCCCTTCCAAGACATTACGAACAATGACCACATTATCCGATACAAATTCTTCCACACCAAACCGCGCCACAGGGCCATACTCCTCAACTCGCTCTGTAGTCATCAACGTCGTTGCGCCGACTTGTTTTAAGCGAGCCACCAGTCGAAAAATCTCGCGCCGCACCACACCCGGAGCATCATATTGCTGAAAGACAGCCGTGACAGAATCGATCGAAACCCGTTTCGCTTTGTATTTACGGATCGCGTATTGAATGCGCTCAATAAGAGCTGACAAATCAAAGTTGCCTGCAATATCTTGACCTTCAGGATCGGGCGAGGCATCCAGAATGAAGAGCTTGCCTTCATTGATAAACTTTTGTAGATCCCAGCCAAAGCTGAAAGCGTTTTTGATGATATCGGCAGGGGATTCTTCAAAGGTGACAAAAATACCTGATTCGTCAAAGTCAACGATGCTGTGATAGAGAAACTGAATGGCTAATAAGGTTTTCCCTGTGCCCGATGTGCCGCTGATGAGAGTGCTACGACCTGTGGGCAAACCACCGTGACTGATGTCGTCAAACCCCTCAATCATTGTGCGAATTTTTTGCACACCGGGAATGTTGTGCTCGCCGCTTTGTGAACTCTGATGCAGTTGGTTCATAAAAAGGGTATTAAAGACAATCTCTAAAATGGCTCGGCTGGATTTGTTATATTTAGCATAAAAGCAAAGCGTGAAGATGCTTATTGATCAGTCTGGCAATTCAAAGGTGTCTTCTCGCAGCTCTTCGTAAAGGAGATCTAAACCAATCAGCACTTTTTCACGATCTGACAAATCGCCAATAATCTTTCGTACTGGCGGCGGCAAAATTTTAGACAACGTGGGTGTAGCGAGGATTTTGTCTTCCTCAGCAAGCTGGGGATTTTTCAAGACATCAATCACCTTAAGCGCATAAACACCCTGAAAATCTTTCTCAAGGATGTCGTTTAATACTTTTAGAGCGCGAATTGAGCTTGGTGTGTTTCCAGCAACGTACAGCTTAAGGATATAAGTCTTTTTAAGGGAACTCATAGACGCGATTCCCTAAGCGTGAAAACCAGGACTGATTGTTTACTCATTTTAGTGCAACGTTCCATGACTAAAGTGATGCTGAAAATGCCGCTTCACGAACCGATCCTACGCTTCTCTCGGTACAGAGCGCCGATACATTTCGCACAAGTGAGCGATCGTGTCAATCAGTGTCAAGCGATAATCCAGCAGGATATCATCGCTGCGCCCCTCCAATTTTAGCTGCTTTGCAAACTCATCCATTAAATCCATGTGGATTTCTACCACTTGCGATGTGGCAATATCAGCAAAAAAGGCAGCGTTGACAAACTCATCAATGCGCTGATTTAAGGTGTCGTCTTCTCCAAAGTAGTGTAAAACAATCTCGCGATACTCATTGCTGAGCAGTTCCAATGTTTCCTGCCGCTGTTCCAATGACATATAGCGGAAGAAATTACGCGGATTCCGTTTGTAGTAAACGCTTAGGTAGCCGAGCCGCTCCTTGAGCTTTTCTGACAGTCGCCGCTGTTGTAGCATGAGAAAGTTCTGAGCGCTCAAGTCTGTTGCCAAATCTACCGTTGACAACGTATTGCTCAGGCGGCAGGTTGGCGAAAGAT
>JACMKO010000261.1 GCA_014380065.1 Leptolyngbya sp. ES-bin-22
AGTTGGTCTTTGAACAGGCTATTCATCGCACTAAGGTGGGCAGTTGCCGCCTCATCGCTCTGTCCGCCAGAGAGAAACGCGCAACCAGGAACAGCAGCCGGAACCCGTTCTTGCAGGCACTTCACTGTCCACCGTGCCACGTCCTCAACGCTTGCCTGCTTCGACGCTTTTTCGCCAGAGATGACCATACTGGGCTTAAGAATCATTTGCTCGGGTTCAACGCCCTGAACGTAGAGTGCATCAAACACGGTTTTAAGGACTTCATGATGCACGCCATAGCTCTGCTCCAGGGTATGATCACCATCCATCAACACTTCTGGTTCGACGATCGGCACCAATCCCCCTTCCTGACACAGCGCCGCGTACCGGGCGAGGGCATGAGCATTGGTATCAAGACAACGATGGGAAGGCATACCTTTGCCGATCGTGATGACAGCCCGCCACTTAGCAAAACGTGCGCCCATTTTGTAGTACTCGGCAATGCGATCGCGCAACCCATCCAAGCCTTCTGTCACCGTTTCACCGGGCGCTTTTGCTAAGGGTTTTGCCCCCTCATCCAGCTTGATTCCAGGAAGAATGCCAGCGTCTAACAGAACTTCAGTGAATGGCTTGCCGTCCTTTGTTGCTTGACGAATTGTTTCGTCGAACAGAATCACGCCGCTAAAAAACTCACCGATGCCCGGAGCGGTAAACAGCATTTCGCGATAAGCCCGACGCATTTCCTCGGTTGTGGGAATGCCCAGCTTTTCAAAGCGCTTGTTTGCGGTGCTGTAGCTCTCATCAGCCGCCAGAATCCCTTTACCAGGCGCAACCATTGCCTTTGCTGTGGTAATCAGTTCTTGCTCGTACATACGTCTACCTCTGTCGGGAGCAGTGTTTTAGTCGTGTTAGCCAACATTCACCAAGCCTAGCTAATCTTGTAGAATCCGTTCGTTCGCTGCATCACTCTACAGGCACAGCCATGCTGTACGCAACAAATCAGGAATCTTACGTAGCTGTATTTCTAGCAAAACAGGGAAGGCTAGAAATGTAACATCCACCTGGAGTGCTCAAGCGAGTGAAGACAACGTTTGAAGCTAAATTTTTGCAAGCGCTTGTGCAGCGGCGGCAGGGGCAAGGGTTCACGTTGATTGAGCTGCTGGTTGTGATCATTATCATCGGCATCCTCTCGTCGATCGCCCTACCGTCGTTTCTCAGTCAGGCAAACAAAGCGAAAGAAGCAGAAGCCAAACAGTTTATTGGTGCGAGCAATCGCGCTCAACAGGCTTACTACCTGGAACGCAGCCAATTTGCGATGGACTTTCCTTCTCTGGGCATTGGCATCAAAACCAGCACCAATAACTTTACCTATGCGGTAGACCTCTCGGCGGGTAGCCCCACTGCAATTATTAGAAACGTCTCTTATCCACGCAACGCTGTGACATTGCGAGCGCATACAGGTGCCGTTGAGGTCGATAACGTCAATACGGGCGTTTTCACGGCGATCGCGATTCTTTGTCAGTCGCAACGACCGTCCAGCGGCAATCCGGCAGGTGTTACGCCCAGTGCAGCTACGGGTAGCCTGTCTCAGTGCAACACGGGTTGGGAAGACTTGAACAAGTAGCAAGAAGTCATTCCTTCCTGACTCGGAGCGGAGAGCGATAGAATAGGAAAGATTATTTTTTTCCGCCGCTATGTCCGATCGCGCTAACGGTTCTAAGCAAGCTAACGGTTCTAAGCACCCTTTAGCCGAGTCGCATGACATCCATCCCGCCAGTGATGCCATTGCCCAAAATACGATTCGCATCCGAGGGGCGCGACAGCACAACCTGAAAGATATTGATCTGGAGCTACCTCGCGATCGCCTGATTGTGTTCACGGGCGTTTCTGGGTCGGGTAAGTCATCGCTGGCGTTTGATACGATTTTTGCCGAAGGGCAGCGCCGCTACGTAGAATCGCTGAGCGCTTACGCCCGTCAATTTTTAGGGCAGGTCGATAAGCCAGATGTGGACGCGATCGAGGGCTTGAGTCCCGCAATTTCGATTGATCAAAAATCCACCTCACATAATCCCCGTTCCACAGTCGGCACCGTTACTGAGATTTACGATTATCTGCGGCTGCTGTACGGACGGGCAGGCATTCCCCATTGTCCTCACTGCGATCGCGCCATTTCACCTCAGTCAATCGATCAAATGGTCGATCGGGTGATGGAACTGCCCGATCGCACTCGCTTTCAAATCCTCGCGCCCGTTGTACGTGGCAAAAAAGGGACGCATAAAAAACAGATATCCAGCCTCGCCGCCGATGGCTTTGTGCGGGTTCGCATTAACGGCGAAGTGCGAGAACTCAGCGACGCGATCGAACTGGATAAAAACCAGACGCACACGATCGAAATTGTGGTCGATCGTCTGGTCAAGAAAGCCGGGATTGAAGAACGCCTCACTGATTCTCTCGGCACCTGCTTGAAGCATTCAAGTGGCATTGCGGTCATAGACATTCTGCAAGAGGAGTCAGGAGGGAATGTCGTTGAACTTCCAACCAGACAAGCCCTTCGCGCTGCCGAAGAAGGCGGCGATTATGGTGCCGAAGCTCCAAAGCCCCAGCCTGTAGCGCCCCTCGTCTTCTCCGAAAACTTCGCCTGTCCCGAACACGGCGCAGTCATGGAAGAACTATCGCCCCGGTTGTTTTCCTTCAATTCGCCCTATGGGGCCTGTCCTGCTTGTCATGGGTTGGGCAGCCATCGCAAGTTCTCGGCAGAGCTGGTGGTGCCCAACCCAGATCTGCCTGTGTATGCGGCGATCGCGCCCTGGTCTGATAAGGACAACACCTACTATCTGTCGCTTCTTTGTAGCATTGCGGCAGCGTTTGGGTTTGACATTCAGACCCAATGGAGCCAGTTGACGGATGAACAGCGCCATGTTTTGCTGCACGGTTCCAAAGAGGCAATCTGGATTGAAACCGATTCTCGCTATCGGCAAAACAAAGGCTATCAGCGTCGCTATGAAGGCGCATTGCCGCTGCTAGAGAAGCAATATCAAGAAGCCAATTCAGACGCTTATAAGCAAAAGCTAGAGCAATATCTCGTTGATCAGCCGTGCGAAGAATGCAAGGGTAAGCGACTCAAACCCGAAGCGCTGTCCGTCAAGTTAGGACAGTTCCGCATTGCCGATTTGACGGGCGTGTCGATTCGGGACTGTCTCAATCAGGTAAACAGCATTGAGTTGAGTTCACGACAGGCACAGATTGCGGATCTTGTACTGCGTGAGATCAAAGCACGCTTACAGTTTTTGCTGGATGTAGGGCTGGATTACCTCACCTTGAATCGGACTGCCATGACGCTCTCCGGGGGCGAGGCGCAGCGGATTCGGCTGGCAACGCAGATTGGCTCTGGGCTTACTGGAGTCCTTTACGTCCTCGACGAACCAAGTATTGGGTTACACCAGCGTGATAATGCCCGCTTGCTCAAAACCTTGCATCGGCTCCGTAACCTGGGCAATACGCTCATTGTGGTCGAGCATGATGAAGAAACCATCCGCGCTGCCGATTACGTCGTGGATATTGGTCCCGGTGCAGGGGTGCATGGTGGGCGCATTGTGTCTCAAGGTAGCCTTGAGGCAATGCTAGAAGCTCCCGAATCTCTGACCGGAGCCTATCTCTCAGGGCGACAGGTGATTACCACGCCTGCTCAGCGCCGACCGGGCAATGGTCGTGTGCTCAAAATCCGCAATGCCTACCGCAATAATCTGAAACAGATTGATGTCGATATTCCCCTCGGCAATCTGGTCTCGGTTACGGGTGTGTCCGGCTCTGGCAAATCCACGCTGATTAATGAACTGCTCTATCCATCGCTGCAAAACCACTTTGGCAGCAAAACTCCCCAACCGAAGGAAATGGAGCCGATCGGCGGCTTAAGCGCACTCGACAAGGCGATCGTCATTGACCAATCCCCGATCGGACGTACCCCTCGCTCCAACCCCGCGACGTATACAGGCACCTTCGATATTATTCGGGATGTCTTTGCTGAGACGATCGAAGCTAAAGCCAGAGGTTACAAGCCCGGTCAGTTCTCTTTTAACGTCAAGGGCGGACGGTGTGAAGCGTGTGGTGGTCAGGGTGTGAACGTGATCGAAATGAACTTCTTGCCCGATGTTTACGTCCAGTGCGAAGTGTGCAAAGGTGCCCGCTACAACCGCGAAACGCTTCAGGTGAAATTCAAGGGGAAATCGATCGCCGATGTACTGGGCATGACCGTCGATGAAGCGCTAGAGTTTTGCAAAAACATTCCCCAGGCAGCGGCAAAGCTGCAAACGCTGGTGGATGTCGGTCTAGGCTACGTGCGGTTGGGACAAACGGCACCGACGCTTTCTGGTGGTGAAGCACAGCGGGTTAAACTAGCAACAGAACTCTCCCGACGCGCTACAGGTAAAACCCTTTACCTCATCGACGAGCCTACAACCGGACTCTCCTTCTACGATGTCCACAAACTGCTGGATGTGCTGCAACGGCTTGTGGATAAGGGCAACACCGTGTTGGTCATCGAACACAATTTGGATGTCATCCGCTGCTCTGACTGGGTGATTGACCTGGGACCCGAAGGCGGCGATCGAGGTGGCGAAATCATTGCCGTGGGTACCCCTGAAGCGGTCGCCGAAAACACCCGCTCCTACACAGGACACTATCTCAAACAGGTGCTACAACAATATCCACCTGTCCCTGCTACGGCTTAAACAAAGGGTGCTTTTTAGGAACGGAGTTGGATGACCTAATTACAGCCATCAATGCCGATCGGGTCACGGCTTCTCGTCATAGCCGCAATGAAGCGACAGCAGATGATTTAGTGCTTGGAGAAATCTACCTTTCTGTCGTGGAGTCAGGAGAAATGATCGAAGCGTATACCAATGCCTACCCAACGCCTGCCTATCTGATATTGGGATTTAATACGATCGGCGAGCCGATTCACTCAGTCTGGAGTTACGATCAGGTCAGTCAACACGCTCGCTTGATCACCGTTTACCGCCCCGATCCTAACCGCTGGCTTGATTGGAGAATCAGACGATGACTCTAAACGATCTACAAGCCTGGGCACAGACCCAGATTAGCCATACGGCTCAGCCCGACATTAGACCCGATATTGGCATCTCAGTGCTGGAAATGGTGGACGAGCTAGAGCACCTACAAGCTTATGTTAAAGAGTTGGAACAGAAGCTAAAGGCTCTGTCAAAAGCGGCTTCTTGAGCTATGAAATCACTTGCAAGGAACGATTCGCAATGATCTCCACAGTTGCTTCTGGCAAAAGCCCAGGTGTCTCGATCGAAGACTACCTGCTCAATCCCCCTGATCACATGGAGTGGGTGGACGGGCAGCTTGTAGAAAAAAATGATATGACGTTGAAGACAGGTCGAGTGCAGGCGAAGCTGGGACAATTATGGGGCAACTTTAAAGATACACCTCATCTTGGTGGAGAATTTTACACAGAGCCACCTTGCCGCACAAACCGTCAAGCTCGTCGTCCTGATTTGGCTTACCTTACGCCAGCGCTTCTGACTCAGTTTGGTGAACCGAATGTTTTTCCCCAGGTGTTTCCGCTCATCGCCGAGATTATTTCTCCAACCGGCTGTGCTGAAGCTGTCTTTGGTAAGGCAAACGAGTATCTGGAGTCTGGCTGTCAGGAGGTTTGGCTGGTCTTGCCTGATAGCGGCTGGATTGCCGCGCTGACAACCCAAGGACGATCGCTCTTCACCAGAGGCGAAACTGTCAACACTCAAATCATCCTGCCTGGATTTAGCGTGCGGGTAGACGATTTACTGAGTTGATAAGATACACCTAGACAGCATTAGCACCGATGTCCTCGCCTGACTGCTAGCGATTAAAACAACTCAGCCTTATTTTTCATGACTCAAAGCGTTGAAATTATCTGCGTTGGCACCGAACTCCTTCTGGGCGATATCCTCAACAGCAATGCCCAGTTTTTAGCGCGAGCATTGGCGCAATTAGGGATGGCGCACTATTATCAAACGGTTGTAGGCGACAACCCGGAGAGAATTAAAGGCGTTGTGAAGATTGCGAGCGATCGTGCCCAACTTCTTCTTTTTACAGGCGGACTGGGTCCCACACCAGACGACCTGACCCACGAAACGTTGGCAAACTGCTTTGGCGTTCCCCTCGTGGAGCATCCTGAAATTCTCGCCGATATCACCCGCAAATTTACCCAACGCGGACGCACCATGACTGCCAACAACCACAAACAGGCGCTCTTGCCTGAAGGTGCAGCGGTGCTGACCAACGACTCTGGCAGTGCTCCCGGCATCATCTGGCAACCCCGTCCCGGTCTGACGATTCTGACGTTTCCGGGCGTGCCAGCAGAGATGCAGCGCATGTGGCGCGAAGTCGCCGTGCCTTATCTTCGCAGTCAGGGATGGGGACAAACCACGATTCACAGCCGAACGTTGAAGTTTTGGGGTATTTCCGAATCGGCACTGGCAGAAAAGGTGAACGCGTTCTTCGATCTTCAAAATCCAACCGTTGCGCCCTATGCCAATCATGGAGAAGTAAAGCTCCGAATTTCTGCCCGTGCCGACTCCGAAGCAGAGGCACAGCAACTCATAGCACCTCTAGAACAGCAGCTTCGCCAGATTGGCGGCCTGGACTGCTACGGGGCAGACAGTGATTCGCTTGCGTCCGTCGTCGGCACCCTGCTCAAAGATTCCCATGCGACCCTTTCCGTTGCCGAATCATGTACGGGGGGCGGCTTGGGTGAAGCGATTACTGCCGTTCCTGGTAGCTCCAGCTATTTTTGGGGCGGAGTCATTTCCTACGACAATGCCATTAAAGTACGGCTGCTGGATGTCAACGAGCAAGACTTGGACGCGTCTGGTGCCGTCAGTCATAGCGTGGCGAAGCAAATGGCAGTCGGGGTTCGATCGCGCCTCGGCACCACGTGGGGTCTCAGCATTACAGGCATTGCTGGCCCAGACGGCGGCACGGCTGATAAACCCGTTGGCTTAGTCTACATTGGGCTAGCAGGGTTGGATGACGTGCAAAGCTTTGAGCATCAGTTTGGCGCACTGCGCGGGCGCGATTGGATTCGTAGGCTTAGCGCCGCCACTGCACTAGATTATCTACGACGACAATTATTAACAAAACTGGAATAGTTGCAGAATTTACTTGCTTATTTGCAACGTTTGATTAAGACTTAGATCAAGTACTCATAATCCACACAATTTATACAGTTTCTTTCCGGGCTGTTAACTAATTGATAAATTGGGTACAATTTTAGGTAAGTGATTCAGGTTAAACCCGTCATTCAATCGCTGGTAGAGGGCGTGAGTGGTGGTGAAACCATAGCGAAGGAGCAATCTGTTCAATGGATTACCTTGAAAAGGTACTTGAGAAAGTAAAGGAATGGGCACGAAAGCTAATCGAAGCCATTCTTGGTCCTGAAGTGCAGCCAGAAGGCGAGTTGATTCCCATTCCAGTGAAAGATTCTCAGCGTCGTTAGTTGTGTGCTTCGTTGCACCTGCGAGTCGCTCTGAGCGATGGGGACTATGCTTCAAGGCTCGCGTCTTGAAAGCTCCTTGAGTGCGAATTGCTTTTTAGAGAAAGGGCTTCGATCGCTTGCTCAGTATTTTGGTACTTCATGGACCAAACTTAAATCTGCTGGGTCAGCGAGAACCAGGGATCTATGGTTCTGTGACTCTGGACACCATCGATCGACAACTAGAGCAGGCTGCTGAAGCACTTCATGTAAGACTCTCATCGCTTCAGTCTAACCATGAGGGCACTTTAGTTGATGCTATTCATGCTGCCCTCGGACAGCATCAAGGCATTCTAATCAACGCAGGGGCGTACACCCATACCAGCGTGGCACTCCGAGATGCGATTGCCGCTGTCGCGATTCCTACCGTTGAAGTGCATCTCAGCAATCTCTACCGCCGCGAAGCCTTTCGCCATCATTCGTATATTGCGCCTGTGGCGATCGGTCAAATTAGCGGCTTTGGGGCTGACAGCTACCGTTTAGGGTTAGACGCGCTGGTTCACTATCTCAACCACACAGAAGGCTGAGAAACTGCTATCCGCCGCCAGCGCTGATCTTGCTGTAGGTGCCTGTGGTGATGGCGTTGAAAATAGTAGTCAGAACTCAGAATTTCTCCTGACTCCCGGTTTATGACTTCTGAATCCTTATTGCTACAAAGCACTGTCTCGCCAAAATTCTTCGCGCTGGTGCTATTGATACAGCAAATGTGGTTCAATCGGGTGACATTGGTTGCGGACTGATGTGTGTGTAGACTCGATTGGAATGAAAACAACGGTTTATCTTGCTGTAAACGGCACCCTAATGCAAGGGCTGGAACTGAACGCCAACATGCAACTGGTGGAAGCCGCCTTTGTGCGCGAGGCGCTGACAGAGCCGACCTATCGCTTATGGTCGATTAACGATAGCCATCCTGCCATGCTGCGGGTGAGTACAGGTGGAGCGGCGATCGCCGTCGAAATTTGGGCAGTGCCCGCCAGTAAAATGGCGTTTCTGCTGTTGCTGGAGCCGCCTGGACTCTGCATTGGCAAGGTGCGGTTGGCAGATGGCGAAGAAGTGCTGGGCGTGATCGGTGAGCCGATTCTTTGCGAAGGCAAGCAAGAGATTACAGCGTGGGGCGGTTGGCGGGCTTATATCGCCGATCCAGCGCGACAAAAACAGGCAACGGAGGCAGTATGACAGAAACGCCGCTTGATGCAACGGTTCCGCTTGATTTAACCGTTTTAGTGGATCAACTTGCCGCCTTGGTTGCCTTGCCGTTGCAACCGGAACATCGATCGGGTGTAGTTGATAATTTCGCCCGCATTGTAGCGATCGCCCAACTCGTGACCGAATTTCCTCTGCCGGACGACATCGAAATCGCCCCCGTCTTTGAACCCTAGCCGTTTTTCAGCCTTTGAACCTATGAGTCAGGACTATCCCGATGCCAGCAGCATCGCTGCCAGTGTACGAAGCCAGGACATTTCGGCACGATCGATGGCAGAAGCAGCATTAGCGCGCATCGCTGACCAGAATCCAACCCTGAATTGTTTTACCAGCGTGATCGCAGAGCAGGCGTTGCAGGATGCAGATGCAGTCGATCGGGCGATCGCGGACGGCAAAGACCCCGGATTGCTGGCAGGGGTTCCCTTTGGGGTCAAAGATTTATTCGATGTAGCAGGACTAACGACTCTGGCTGGCTCCAAAATCCACGCCGAACGTTTCCCTGCCACTCAAGATGCCACGCTGGTGAAGCGCTTGAAGCAGGCAGGCGCGATTTTGGTTGGCGCACAGAATATGGATGAGTACGCCTATGGTTTTGTCACCGAGAACAGCCATTACGGTTCCAGCCGTAATCCCCACGATTTAAAGCGGATGACGGGTGGCTCCTCTGGCGGTTCTGTTGCCTCTGTCGCCGCCGGACTGGTGCCGCTCAGCCTGGGATCTGATACGAACGGTTCAATCCGCGTACCGTCGTCACTGTGCGGCATTTTTGGACTCAAGCCAACCTTCGGACGGCTATCGCGTGCCAGAACCTATCCCTTCGTCCACAGCCTCGATCATCTGGGTCCCTTTGCCCGATCGACCCGCGATCTTGCCCTTGCCTTTGACCTCTTGCAAGGTGCAGATGCCGATGATCCAGCCTGTACCGATCGTCCCGTTGAGCTAACCCTACCCCAACTCTCGAAAGGCATTGAGGGGCTACGCATTGCCGTAGCGGATGGTTACTTTACGAAAGGTGCAGAGCCGGATGTGCTGACAGCCTTGGAGACGATCGCCACGGCGTTAGATGCCACACAGCAAATCACCATTCCCGAAGCTCATCGCGCCCGTGCTGCCGCCTTTATTATCACTGGCTCTGAAGGCAGCAACCTGCATCTGGATGACCTCCGCACCCGTCCTCAAGATTTTGACCCTGCGACCCGCGATCGCTTTCTAGCGGGTGCCCTCATCCCTGCAACGTGGTATCTCCAAGCGCAACGGTTTCGCAGTTGGTATCGCGATCGCGTCCGCGCCCTGTTTACCGAAGTGGATATCATCCTTGCGCCTGCAACGCCCTGTACTGCACCGCTGATTGGTCAAACCACGCTGGTGCTAGATGGCGAAGAAGTGCCCCTACGCCCCAATCTGGGAGTCTACACGCAGCCGCTTTCGTTCATCGGTGTGCCGATCGTTACTGTGCCTGTGCAGCATCCTGGAGCTTTGCCGATCGGCGTTCAGGTGATCGCCGCGCCTTACAACGAAGCGCTGGCATTGCGAGTCGCTGCGTTCTTAGAGTCAAAGGGCGTGGTAGCGGCTCCTGTACCAACGTGGAAGCCTCTCACTTGAGACAAGTAGGATTGACACAAACCTCGGAGGTTTAACTAAACATAAACCCTCTACCAAAATTGAGTGGCTTACACCTCCGAGGTTTTGGTCTAGCGATCGCGTTCACAATGTCATCCCTACAAGGCAATCACGAGAGGTTGCATTGCAGTGGCAAGCGATCGCACCCATGAGTTGGCTCGATTAAATGTAGGTTGGGCAGCACTCTAAGCTCGTGATTGAGCGGTTGAGAAGCAGTTGCAAAGCGATGAAGCGGTGTGTAGTGACGATCGCCCCAATCTCGCACAACGAATGAAGAAAGAGGCGATCGTGAGTTAGCGTTCCTGGCTTACTGCAAATAAGGTGCTAAGCCAAAAATAGTAGCGATGCCAAGCATATGACCGAAGCTCATTGAGGCAAGAAAGGTGGCTACGCTGGGTCGATTAAAAATGGGTGCAAAGGGACCAAGCGGCATCTCGGTACCAACGTGGGGAAGTTTGATCGTGCGACCGGCAATAAACAGCACTAAAAGCGACCAACCGATAATGAACGGCGTACCTTGCCAATGCCACAACTCGGTGGGAGTTTGACCAACGGCAGTTTCGGCAATAAACCAAAGAGAATGAATCAACGCTGCTCTCCTTCTTAATTGGGGCTAAAGAATGACTAGGCTAATTTTGGTTTCTACAACAAAATCGTGCCTCAGTCTAAAGTCTCATGATGGATTCGCATTGCTTCCCTGCATTCGCTGGGTTTGTGCTGTTTTAAGGAAGTGTGCTTGACCGCTACACTGACTGAATTTCCTTTAGGATGAGAAAGGTTAAACGGTAAAGAAGGCAGGAGTTGTGACGGAGCCTAACAGCAGCAAGCAAGCAATGTCATCTGATGTGCCGCTACCACTAGCACGAACGCCACTCTTTGCTTTGGGCATCAGCCTTAACGCACGCATGACTGGGTTTTCTGGTTGGGAAATGCCCGTGCAGTATAGCGGTATCACCCATGAGCATCAGGCAGTACGATCGACGGCTGGGATGTTCGATATTTCGCACATGGGCAAGTTTTTGCTGACGGGCGATCGCTTAGTAGAGCAACTGCAACGACTGGTGCCGTCTGATCTCAGCCGCTTGCGGCCCGGACAGGCGCAGTACACCGTGCTGCTCAATGCTCAAGCGGGTATTGTCGATGACCTGATTTTTTACTATCAAGGCTTGGATGAAGCGGGTCAACAGCGCTGGTTTGCGATCGTCAATGCGGCAACGACGCTGAAAGACAAGACCTGGCTGCTAGAGCATCTTGATCTGAGTCGGCTGACGTTTCAGGATGATTCGACGACAAAAATACTGCTAGCGGTTCAGGGTCCCGATGCAGTCAAGCGTTTACAGCCGCTTGTAGCAGAAGACCTGGCTGAGGTGCCAGCCTTTGGTCATTTTGAGGGCACCGTTCTGGGACAACCCGGTTTTCTGGCACGCACAGGCTACACAGGCGAAGATGGCTTTGAAATCATGGTCGATCCAGCGATCGGGTTAGACCTGTGGCGATCGCTCCTCAGTGTAGGCGTAACCCCTTGCGGTCTGGGTGCCCGCGATACGCTGCGGCTGGAAGCAGCAATGGCACTCTACGGGCAGGATATTGACGACGCCAGCACACCACTTGAGGCGGGCTTAGGTTGGCTGGTGCATCTGGACAGCAAAGGAGATTTTATTGGGCGATCGGCGCTGGAACAGCAGAAGCAAGCAGGCGTACAGCGGCGACTCGTTGGGCTACAGATGCAGGGACGCAACATTGCCCGACACGGCTATCCGGTCTTTTATGCTGGACAGCCTGTCGGTGAAGTGACGAGCGGCACCCAAGCTCCTACCCTGGGTATCGCGATCGCCCTTGCCTACGTGCCCACAGCTATCTCTAAACCTGGTCAGGTGCTTGATATAGAAATTCGCGGTAAGCTCTATCCGGCTACAGTGGTCAAGAAACCCTTCTATCGCCGCTCAAATTAGCCGCTAGAGGTTTAGCCATCAGTTTGCTTTCAGCTACTCGCTGAAAGCAAACTGATCAGCATAATTCAAGTAGAATCTCGGTAGCTCATAGCCAATAGTCATCAGCTAACACTTCACACTGCTTCGAGGAGACAACATGACGTTTGATTATCCCGGTGATTTAAAGTACCTGGACTCGCACGAATATGCCCGACTGGAGGGAGAAATTGCGACGATCGGCATTAGTGCCTTCGCGGTAGATCAATTGGGCGACATTGTGTTCTTGGAGTTGCCGGAGATGGGTGACGCGATCGTAAAGGGTGAAAAATTTGGCACGGTAGAATCGGTCAAAGCCGTGGAAGATCTTAACGCTCCCGTTACAGGCACCGTCATCGAAATTAACGCGCCACTCATTGAAGCCCCAGAACAGCTAGTCGAAGATCCCTACGGCGAGGGGTGGTTGCTGAAGGTGAGAGTGAACGATCCAGGCGATTTGGATGATGCCTTCTCGGCAGATGAGTATCGCCAGCAGGTAGAGGGCGAGTAGGTGAAAGCGCATCAGTAGCCGATGAAGCGGGCAAAAGCGCTTTTGGGAAAGCACAATCGGTTGATATGTTGCAGAATATGAAGAGAGACTCTTGCTTAATCGTGTGTCGCTTTGCCGACTGCACCGAGCTTAATCAACTGCTACTCTTTCCTCTAATCTTTCAAAGCCAGAGCCGTCTATGTTAGAACAGTCCCAACCCAGCGTGAGCAAGAGCACTGAGATGACTGGCACCGAGTTCAAACAGCGAGATAGGTCTGCACCCTCCCCTACTCCCTACTCTCCACTCCCTACTCTCCACTCTCCTCTGGCATATACCGATGCCTTCGCCGATCGCCACATCGGTCCGCGTGACAGTGATATTGATCAGATGCTAACGGCGATCGGGTTTGACAGCCTTGAGGCATTAATGGATGCTGCCATTCCGCGCGGAATTAGGCTACGGAAACCGCTGCGGCTGGAATCTGGCAAAACCGAATACGAGCTGCTGGCAGAACTGAAGGAAATGGCGCAGGAGAATCACGTCTTCCGCTCCTTCATTGGGATGGGCTACTCCAACTGCATCACGCCGCCTGTCATTCAGCGCAATATCCTCGAAAATCCCGGTTGGTACACCCAGTACACGCCCTACCAACCTGAAATCGCACAGGGACGACTGGAAGCACTGCTCAACTTCCAGACAATGGTGACAGACCTGACGGGGCTAGAAATCGCGAACGCGTCTTTGCTGGACGAAGCCACAGCCGCCGCCGAAGCGATGGCGATGAGCTACGGCGTGAGCAAGACGAAAGCCAATGCCTTTTGGGTTTCAGACGCGTGCCATCCTCAGACGATCGCCGTAGTGCAGACTCGTGCCAGACCCTTAGGCATTGAGATTATCGTGGGCGATCACCGCACGTTTGCCTTTGATCAACCCGTGTTTGGCGTACTGCTGCAATACCCAGCTACCGATGGAGCAATTTACGACTATCGGGAGTTTTGCGATCGCGCCCACGCTGCTGGCGCGTTAGTCACGGTTGCTGCTGATCTGCTTAGCCTGACGCTTTTAGTACCACCGGGAGCATTTGGCGCTGATATTGCGATCGGCAACACGCAACGCTTCGGCGTACCGCTGGGCTATGGCGGGCCTCATGCCGCTTACTTTGCCACAAAAGATGCCTTCAAACGCCAGTTGCCTGGTCGGTTGGTGGGAGTGTCCAAAGATGTACATGGCAACCCTGCCCTGCGGCTGGCATTGCAAACCCGCGAACAGCATATTCGACGAGACAAAGCGACCAGCAATATTTGTACGGCACAGGTGCTATTGGCGATCGTTGCCAGTATGTATGCGGTGTATCACGGCGCTGAAGGCTTGCGACGCATTGGCGATCGGGTGCATCACCTGACAGTCATTCTGGCAGAAGGCTTGCGACGGTTAGGCTATGCGCCCAGTCCAGAGCCATTCTTCGATACGCTGCGAGTCACGGTTCCAGATGGCAAAGCGTCTGAAGTGATTCGACGGGCACATTCCCATCAGATTAACCTGCGGCAGCTCGATGCCCATACCTTTACCATCTCTCTGGACGAAACCGTTTCTTCAGATGATTTGCTTGCGCTCTTTCAGGTCTTTGCGGGTGCAGAAGTCACCCACTTCACTCCTGAAGACCTGCTCACAGCCTCTCCTCATCCCCTCATCCCCTCATCGCTCCTCCGCTCCACACCTTACCTGACGCATCCCGTCTTCAACGCCTATCATTCTGAGACAGAACTGTTGCGCTACCTGCATCGGTTGGAGTCCAAAGACCTGTCGCTAACGACGGCGATGATTCCCCTTGGCTCCTGCACAATGAAGCTCAACGCCACTGCTGAGATGGTGCCCATTACCTGGGCAGAGTTCGGGCAAATCCATCCCTTTGCGCCGCTGGATCAAACTCACGGCTACCAAACTCTCTTTGATCAGCTAGAGCATTGGCTGGCAGAAATCACGGGCTTTGCGGGCATTTCGCTCCAACCCAACGCAGGCTCTCAGGGCGAATACACAGGACTGCTGGTGATTCGTCAGTATCACGAACAGCGGGGCGACGGGCACCGCAACATCTGCTTGATTCCACAGTCGGCTCATGGCACTAACCCCGCCAGTGCAGTCATGGCTGGGTTGAAGGTGGTAGCTGTAGCGTGCGATCGCGACGGCAATATCGATGCCGCTGATTTGAAGGCGAAGGCTGAGCAGCATCGGGACAACCTCGCCGCGCTGATGGTGACGTATCCCTCTACGCATGGAGTCTTCGAGGAAGGCATTCAGGCAATCTGCGAGACGGTTCATGCCAACGGTGGGCAGGTGTATATGGATGGTGCCAACCTGAACGCGCAAGTCGGGTTATGTCGCCCTGGTGATTTTGGCGCGGATGTTTGCCATTTGAATCTGCACAAAACCTTCTGCATTCCCCACGGCGGCGGCGGTCCTGGGATGGGTCCGATCGGTGTAGCAGCGCATTTAACGCCCTTTTTGCCCAAACACCCGATCGTCTCCGTGGGCGGTAAACAGGGCATCGGCGCAGTCTCAGCGGCTCCGTGGGGCAGCCCCAGCATTCTGCCGATCTCCTGGATGTACATTGCGCTCATGGGTGCCGAAGGTTTGACCAAAGCCACACAGGTCGCTATTCTTAACGCCAACTACATTGCCAAACGGCTAGAGGGACACTACTCCGTACTTTACAAGGGCAAAAATAGTCTGGTTGCCCACGAATGCATTTTGGACTTACGGCAGTTCAAAAAGACGGCTGAAATTGAAGTGGATGACATTGCTAAGCGACTCATTGACTACGGTTTTCATCCGCCTACCGTGTCGTGGCCCGTCGCAGGCACCATCATGGTCGAGCCAACGGAAAGCGAATCGAAGCAGGAACTCGATCGCTTCTGTGATGCCATGATTGCCATTCGGGACGAGATCCGCTCGATTGAAGACGCTAAGGTCGATCGCCAGAACAATCTCCTTAAGCACGCACCTCATACAGCCGCCGTACTGCTCACCGAAAACTGGAATCGCCCCTACACCCGCGAGCAAGCCGCCTATCCAACCACTTGGACGCGCGACAATAAGTTCTGGGCAACCGTGGGACGGATTGACCAAGCATACGGCGATCGTAACCTCGTCTGCACCTGCCCACCAATGGACGCTTACGAAGGCTAACGTTGTCTCCGGTTACTGTCGCCGCTCAACCTGGCTGATCAACTGGGAGTATAAATCACCTTAGATGGCTCTATCGTCCCGGATTGCTTTCACCGTTGGGATTGCCTTTACAGCAATGGGTTTGGTAATCGGTTGCTTCGCTGCTCGCGTTTCCACGTTCACATGCATTCGTGATCAAACAGAGCAGCAGGGAATTTGTCGTTTAGAGCAATCAACCTTATTTTTGCCCTGGAACAAAAAGGTTGTCAGTTTTCCATTAGACGACATCCAAAAAGCTGAATCTGTCGAGCTTGGAGTTGATCTTTATGCCGTTGTGCTTCGATCGCGCAGCAATGCACCCAACCCTTCACTCTACACATCCGAATATGCTGAAAATTCTCACCAGTTAGCAAGTCAGATTAATTCTTTTCTAGACAACCCTAAAACTAACGTGTTGAAGATGCAAGAAGGTGGTGGGTTTCAAGAGACAGTGATTTTACTCGGCTTCTGTAGCTTTGGCTTGCTGCTTATCTGGCAAAGCATAGAATTTTGGCATCATCCAGATTCAAACATCAATCTAGACTCAAAGTAGTGATCATTCAGCGCTGCCCTGCAACATGCACCTGCATCGATCGACTAATCGCTCATTGTTAAGACCGATCGGTGAGTTGTAGCAGGCGATGGGCAACGGTAGTCACCTTTAATCTGTCCAATTTTCTTGACACGCTAACTCATCTGCGTCATGTTGCCCCATGCAGGAGGGGGTGATGTAATTTGCGTGGGTGGCATGGGCACTCGCTGCGGTGCTGGTTGCACTCCAGTTGGGTAGCTGCTGATCTGCACAAAGCTGGGCGTAAACAGGAAGATGTGTTCACCGATGCGCTCTTGATGTCCATCGATCGCAAACGCGGCACCTGCAACAAAATCAACGCAGCGCTGAGCGGCATCGGCATTCATCAAGCTCAGGTTGAGGATGATCGATCGCCGTTCGCGCAGAGCCGTTACCGCTTGGGGCATTTCCTCAAACGATCGTGGCTCCATAAGGCACATTTCGGTCTGCGCCGTCTTGCGGTTGGGCATACCAACTACATTGCTGGTTGAAGCAAGGGGTGGCTGAGTCACATCCATCGCCTCGGAGGCATAATAGGCAGGAGCACTCTCTTCCTCGTACTCGTACTCATAGTCGTTTTCGTCGTACCGATCCTCAAACCCAAATGAGTCCCATACGCGCTGCAAGATGTTCATGACGACCAACCTTTAGATTAGTTCATGCGTTCCATCTTAACCGAGGAAAGCGCTCTTCACCAGAGGCAATTTTGAGTAAGAAGTGGATCGACTGTCTGAATTCTCCCTGATTGACTGACAAAAGTCTTGAAAGGCTGATGGCTCCCTTGCTCAACCGCCCTGGACTGAAAGTGCGGGGCAGGTGATCCTAAAAGATCTGTCAGTCAACCAGGAATTCTCCTTACTCCTCACCCTCTTAAAAGCCGATACGTTTCACTGTCTAGCAGAATAAACAGACCTAAGCCAATGAGCACAAAGGGGACGATCGCGCTGCTGCGACGGGTGAGCACCTGAGCAACCATTGGATGTTGGGTGAGCTGGTACGCGATGCAACACCAGACACTTACCATGACAAAGAAAACAGCAAGAATGATGCTTAAACTGGGTAAGCTGCTGCTGGCAAACAACGGAACATAGATACCGACGTTATCGCCTCCGTTGGCAATGGTGATAGTAGCGACTTGAACTGTGGGTGGCGCAAACAGGCTGGCACCGAAGCGGTTGGATTGAGCCGCTTCTGGGTAGTACAGTGCCTCAGTTACTGTTTGGCTTTCGGTGCCGTTGGTCTGGTGGTCTAGTAATTGCTTAATGCCGATCGCGATGGGAATTAAACCCAACAGCCCAATCCACTCTTTGGGCACCACCAAACCACCGAAGAACCCTGGCAGACTCAATGCCACCAAGACCGTGAAGCCAAGGTACTGACCGATAAAAATATGCTTTGGGCGAAATGTAGCGTCGACCTGAGCAAAAAAGAGCATCAGGATCACGATGTCATCAATGTTGGTAGCGATAAATGATGTCGCTCCGGCGATCGCGGCTTGAACAAACCAGGGCATAACGCTGTGATGAAACTCTCTTTATTCTTCTCCATTGCGGCTGCAACGGTGAAGGTTGAGTCTTCATCGCTCCCCATTTTCTGCTAACGCGCAAGCCGATCGAAACACGTAATCAGCAACCAGGGCGATCAGAGCGCATCTCGATCAGGTTGACTGTCTGACTAGAAAGCGTCCTGTATGCCATCCTTCAAGCTGACAAGCAGATGGGTCTTGATTGTACACAGCCGTTATTTAGTTTTGGGAGGACGTAACCTAGTTTCGAGAGGACGTAACTCAGTTTCGAGAGGACGTAACTTAGTTTCGGGGGGACGTAACCTAGTTTCGGGGGGACGTAACTTAGTTTCGAGAGGACTTAACTTAGTTTTGAGAGGACGTAACTTAG
>JACMKO010000262.1 GCA_014380065.1 Leptolyngbya sp. ES-bin-22
AACCGTCGTGGTGTTAACCCCTGGCATCTACAATTCTGCGTATTTTGAACACTCCTTTCTGGCACAGCAGATGGGCGTAGAGCTAGTCGAAGGGCGTGATCTGGTGGTGACAGACGGCTACCTGCAAATGCGGACAACGAAAGGACTCAAGCGCGTTGATGTCGTTTATCGGCGCATTGACGATATTTTTATTGACCCCACAGCGTTCCGTCCCGATTCGCTCTTGGGCATTCCTGGCTTGATGGATGTCTACCGTGCTGGCAAAGTAGCGCTGGCAAATGCGCTCGGTACCGGCGTGGCAGACGATAAGGTGATTTACTCCTACGTGCCAGCGATGATCCGCTATTATCTGAACGAAGAGCCGCTTTTGGCGAATGTTCCTACCTACCTTTGCTGGGAGCAACAGCAGCAACAGCACGTACTGGCGAATTTAGACAAACTGGTGGTCAAAGCCGCAGACGAATCAGGTGGTTACGGCATGTTGATTGGTCCGATCGCCACAACAGAAGAACGGGAAGATTTTGCTGGACGGATTAAAGCCTCACCGCGCAACTACATCGCCCAACCAACGCTCTCCCTGTCACGAGTGCCCACGCTGGTTGGTGACCATTTTGAAGGTCGCCATGTCGATTTGCGCCCCTATATCCTTTATGGCAAGAAAGTCTACGTTAGCCCCGGTGGGTTGACTCGCGTGGCGCTCCGCAAAGGGTCTCTAGTCGTGAATTCATCCCAGGGCGGCGGCAGTAAAGATACGTGGGTCGTGTGCAAGTAAGTTTTGAGTTTTGAGTTTTGAGTTCTTAGTTGATAATGCTCGATTGCTCGTTGCTCAAAGCTTTAAGATGATCTAACTCAAAACTCAACCCTCAAAACTCAAAACTATTTCCTCAAATGCTAAGTCGTGTTGCTGATTCAATTTACTGGCTCAATCGCTATGTCGAGCGTGCCGAAAATGTTGCCCGCTTTGTGGAAGTGAACTTGAACTTGCTGTTGGATTCGCCTGCGGGTACAACGCAACAGTGGGAACCGATCATCATGACAACGGGCGATTTGCCGCTGTTTAAAGAGCGCTATGGCGAAGCAACGGCAGAAAAAGTGATTCAATTTCTCACGTTTGATCCGGACTATTCCAACTCGATCGTCTCCTGCCTTCGCATTGCGCGGGAGAATGCCCGATCGGTGCGCGAAATTATTTCCTCGGAAATGTGGCATCAGGTGAATGCGTTTTATCTGATGGTGACGGAAGTAGCACAAACGCGATCGCTCCACGACCTTGCCGCCGTCCTTCGCTTTTTTGAGGAAGTGAAGCTGTCCAGCCATCAGTTTATTGGCGTGATGAATGCCACGATGACGCACAACGAAGGCTGGCACTTTGGGCAAATTGGCAGGTTCCTGGAACGGGCAGACAAAACGGCACGCATTCTAGACGTGAAGTATTTCATCTTGCTGCCGTCGGTTAAGGACGTAGGCAGCACCCTGGACGAGCTACAGTGGATGGCGTTGCTCAAATCTGCCAGTGCGTATGAGATGTATCGCAAGCAGGGGTTACATCGCCTTTCGCCCAATGCGATCGCCGAGTTTTTGGTGCTAGAACGCGACTTTCCCCGATCGGTGCGCTTTTGCCTTTTGCAGGCAGAGCGATCGCTCCATCAGATTACGGGTACGCCCATTGGCACCTGGCGCACACCTGTCGAGCGGACGTTGGGACGGCTCCGCTCTGACCTTGACTACCTCACGATCGAAGACATCATCGAAACGGGCTTACACGAAACCTTGGATGACTTGCAGGTGCGGATGAACGATGTGGGCAAAAAGATTTTTGAAACGTTTGTCGCACTTCAGCCGATCGGGTGAGGGGAGAGGAGTGAGGAGTGAGGGGTCAAAAGGTAAAAGTGGGAGTGGGCAGGGGAAGCGGGGGCTTACTCAAAACTACAGCCTTTGTCAGATCAATAAGCCACAGTCTGATTCATGTGGGTGTAGGGTGTGAGGTGTGGGGTGTGGTGAATGCAAAGGAAAACCGTTGTAAGCGGTCAGCGGTCAGTACCTAAACTCTGCGTCCATCACTAACAACTCAAAACTCAAAACTCTCATCCCTCACACCTCTCCCCTCACACCTCTCCCCCACCATCTTGCTTTACCAAATCAGCCATACGACTAACTACAGCTACAGTCAGCCCGTGAGTTTGCTGCCTCATGTGGTGAGGTTGCGCCCTAGAAATGACAGTTGGCAAACGTTGCGATCGTTTTCTCTTAACGTCACACCGACACCGTCGCAGGAATCGACAGTGTCGGATTTGGACGGCAATACACTGGTCACACTGCGGTTTAAGCCGGATGAGACAGAAACGTTAAGCGTCCAAGTGCTGACATCTGTAGAAACACACCGCACGAATCCGTTTGACTATTTACTGGAAACCTGGGCAACGCGGTTACCGATCGACTATCCTTCATCCCTACTTTTGCAGCTACAGCCCTACTTGAGCGGTCAGCAGGTGCTTTATCAAACTAGCACTGACCCGATCGCGCTGCAACTGGCACAAGACATTGTGCAAGCGGTGGACGGCAATACGCTTGGCTTTTTGAGCGAACTGAATCAACGGATCTATGCTGGCTGTAAGTATATGATTCGCGAGACGGGCGATCCACTCCCCCCAGGCGTAACGTGGACAACGCGCTCAGGCACCTGTCGTGATTTTGCGGTGCTGTTTGTAGAGGCGTGTCGGGCGATCGGCTTAGCGGCTCGGTTTGTCAGCGGCTATCAGGAAGGCGACCCAGACAGTAGCGATCGTCACCTTCATGCCTGGGCTGAGGTCTATCTACCTGGTGGTGGTTGGCGTGGCTATGATCCAACGCAGGGGCTGGCGGTTGCCGATCGACACCTTGCCCTGGTTGCCAGCCCTCTATCTAGCTATGCCGCGCCCATTTCTGGTTCATTCAAACAAGCAAACGGTGCCCAGGCAACGATGACCTATCAACTCACCATTCAAGGGCTGACATAAGCGGTAGTGGTGAAGTTTTAGCCTAATGAACGGTTGCAATGTTTTGGTAGCGACGTGCGATCGTGCGATGCGATTGTTATACCAAATCCGTTTGTAGGGACGTTACATGTAACGTCCCTACAAACGGATCGGTCGTGAAAACGATTTAGATCGGTATGAGACTATCATCGGCTAAAGCTCGATCATCCAATAGTCCTTAAACCAGTAGTTGATCTATGCGCTCCGCTTCAGCACTTGTTGTCACTGGTGCGATCGCCTTCACCGTTGGTGTTGTCAGTGGCGCTGTGGGTTTTTGGCGGGTGAGCGATTATCTCGCAACCTCTGAGCCTGTTCAAGTTTCTGGCATTCTGCAAGTGCAGACTAGACCTGCCGATCCTGGTGCCACCGGAAACCCACCGAATGGTTATTTTATCGAGGCAACAGCTATTGGGCGGGTCTATCTAGAAGCTGTCGATGTTAAGCAGTACGTCGGCATCAAAGTAGTTGCCAGGGGAAGACTGAGCCGTGCCACATGTGGAAACGACGGTCAACCTTGCTATCCAGTCATTGCAGCAACCTCAATCCTTGAGGCGAAGTAAGATCTGAGGGCGAGTGATGACCAGCAGACAGAGCTAGTAAAGGCGGCTGAGCACGTAGTCTGCCAGTTTTACCAAAACCTGACGCGATTCTGAAGGTGGTAGGTCAGCCAAATGCTCGATCGCCATGCGGGTGTGTTGGTTCGCCAGTTCACGCGATCGCTCAATGCCTCTGCTGTCTCGCACCAACGTCAACGCTTGCTCCAAGTCGCCTGGCTGAGCAAATTCGCGTTCGAGCAGCACTTCCAAGTAGGGCTTTTCTTCTAGGGCGTAAAGTACGGGTGCCGTTAAATTACCGCTTTTGAGGTCAGATCCAGCAGGTTTGCCCAACGCTTCGGTGGAGCCTGTAAAGTCGAGAATGTCATCAATAATTTGAAACGCTAGACCAATGTGGCGACCATAGTTGAAGAGATCGTCTGCCAACGCTGTGGATGACTCGCTCAAAGTAGCCGCAGCTTTGGCACTGTTGGCGAGCAAACTGGCAGTTTTATAGTAACTTTTCTCCAGGTAATCGTCGATCGATAAACTGGTCGCAAACCGATTCAACCCTTGCTGAATTTCGCCTTCTGCCAGATCCATAATGACCTGTGAGAGTAGCTTCACCACTTCTAAATTGTCCAGATTTGCCAGATACCAGGACGATTGGGCAAAGAGGAAGTCGCCTGCCAGGACAGCAATACGATTGCCAAAGCTGCTGTGGACCGTAGGCACGCCCCGGCGCAATTCTGACTCATCCACTACATCGTCATGCACCAGGCTCGCAGTGTGGATCATTTCGGTAATTTCAGCCAACCTGCGGTGGCGTAGCGTGATCTCTTGATCCAACATCGTGGCTCTCGAAACCAGGAAGACGATCGCAGGTCTGACTCGTTTTCCTTTTGCTCCAAAGAGATGTTCTGCGGCGGCATACAGAACGGGATGGCGCGCCCCGATGAGGTTCTTGAGATTCTCCGTCAACGCCTGCAAATCTGTTTCAACAGGAGAAAAAAGGGAAGTAGCTGAAGTCATGAATGTCCGACTCAGGCGATATAAGGTTACGAAACTTTAATTATTCTCCATCTATCTTAAGCTAACCCATCCATCTGTAGAGCAGGAACCTCCCTTTTTTATCGATTTCATTGGGTTCAAGGTGTGGTTCAAGGCTACGTTAGCAGAGCTTGCAGGAGCGTCAAAATTTTTGGGCGGAGCGTCTAACGCCGTGTTAGCAAGGATTAAAAGCATTTTAGAAATTAAGGTTTGTGGCAATGCTCCTCAGTTCGGTGAGCCTTTGAGGCGGTTTTACACGATCAGGGTGCGCCTATCAGTGTCCCTCTCGCCGTGTAGATTTTCTCATCTTTTTCAACGAAAAATGTTGCTTTCTAGACACAAAGTACTGTGTGGTGAGAGACTCGCAACAATGTGTTGGTGAATAGAGACGAGCACCAGATGCTTTGTCTGTAGGTTGCCTACCGGTAAAAGCTCTACAGGTACACCTGTCGTTCTCATGGCGGCACGATGATCCAGTCATCGTGCTTAATGCCAATTCGTTTAGGCTGGCGATGAAGGGCGATCGCACGTCACTCAACGGCTTCCAGGGCAGTCGATTGAGCAACCCAGTGCGACGGCATGACCTGCTCAACGACAGGCGTGCAGCCTAGCCAGGGCGCTGCTAGTTGACTAAACGTGTGTGGCGAACCACTCACGCAAAAGCGAGTGGGTACAGGCGATCGCACGCCTTTGAGCACCAGTAGGTCTAACGCTTGAGCCGCAGCGGCAATCACCGAAACAGCAGGGTCTACCAGTTTTACGGAAGGCGGCAAAAGCTGTCTCAGAATGGGTGCCAGGTACGGATAGTGCGTACAGCCATAGATCAGCGTATCGATTTGCTGCTCGATCAGCGGCTCTAGATAGGACTGAGCGATCGCAGCCGTATACGGATCAGCCAGTCGATCGCTTTCGATCAGGGGCACAAACTCAGGACAGCCTACTTCCCATACTTGAGTTGCGGCATCAATTTCTAGAATGGCGCGGCTATAAGCACGACTGGCAGCGGTCGCAGGCGTAGCAATCACACCAATGCGACGACCCTGCTGGACAGCGGCTCTTGCCCCAGGCAAAATCAAGCCCAAAATCGGCAGGCTGAACTCCGAACGGACAGTTTCTAGCGCCAGTGCGGAACTGGTATTGCACGCCATGATGACCATCTTCGTGCCCTGCTGCTCCATCCAGGTGAGAATTTCCCGGACGTACTGCAAGATTTGGGCAGGCGATCGATCGCCATAGGGCAACCGTGCTGTATCACCAAAGTAAATAACTGACTCGTGCGGCAACTGACGATACAGTTCGCGCAGCACTGTCAAGCCACCCACCCCACTGTCAAACAGCCCGATCGGAGCTGCTTGCTTCACGCCCCGACTGTCAAATCGTCTTAACACTCCACACGCCTCCTACGAACGCTTAAATTCTCACAAATCGCCTTTTTTGCAAAATGATGAATGCAAAGTTACGAATGCAAAGTTACGAATGCAAACCTATCAGTCCAACTCTACGAGCTGCGCCCAAGATACCGCAGGATGCCGCGCGCGATCGCCTGTGCCATTTGATTGCGATAGCCTGCATCAGACAGTTTGGCAGCATCATCTCTCCCAGTCACAAAGCCAACTTCGACCAGAACCGACGGCATCGATGTCTTTCTAAGTACATAGAACCGGGATGAGCGGACGTTTCGGTCTTTAACACCTGTACCTTCCAACACGCTTTGGTGGATGATGCGAGCCAGGTTTAAACCGCTCTGATGGTAGTAGGTTTCCAGTCCGCTAATATCCTGTCGGCTCAGGCTAATGGCATTAGCATGAATGCTGACAAAGACCGTCGCGTTAAGCCGTTCTGCCAGTTGCACGCGTGGTTCCAGGTCAAGATCGCGATCGTCATTGCGCGTAATGACTGCCTGCACGCCTTGCTGTTCTAGAATAGCGGCAACTTTTTGTCCAATGTCCAGCACAATGCCTTTTTCTTGCAGCCCACCAATGCCGATCGCGCCAGGGTCAGGGCCACCGTGACCCGGATCGATGACCACAACGGGTCGCCCATTGGTTGCTTTGGGAATGTTGAGATCGGGATAGCTTGGCTGCGGTGGTGCCGTTGTGCGGGGCGGCGTGGGCACCGGAATACTGGCAGCACTCGGATTTGGTAAGGACGCAACGGGCGATCGATTACGCTGAAGCTGTAGCGCCAGGGTTTGCTGATTGGGCTGATTTGTGTCGCTAATCAGCACACCAGAGGCAGGCGTAATCAAGATAACTGCCGTATTCGCCGTTTCTTGGCGCAGACGCAGCTTGAGGACTGGGCTAGACACTTCAAGCTGGGGTCCTCTGACGTTTTTAGCCAACTGAGCAGCATCAACGGTCACGCGATAGGCTCCCGTGGTGCGATCCCATCCCGTGGTGTATTTCAACGGCTGGTTGGCGCGAACAACAAGCTGAGTATCGTTGTTTTCTAACGAAACAGACTCGATCGTTGCCAGTGCGCCCGGACGGTACACAGGTGCAGGCGCGTCAGAGGGACGGCTCTCAATGCCACCAGCCGCCACGTTGCCCGACGGCAGCAGGACGACACCACCCGCACTGCTCGTCGTCGCTTGCCAATCAGGACTGGCGCGATCGACACTTAGTGTCATGCGAACAACAGGTGGCGAGGCTTGTAGTTGGCTGAGCGTGATGCGATTAACGCCCAAACGGTTAACCAGCAAGTCACGCGGGGTTGCCAGCGCGATCGTGGCACTCTGCACATCGACTGTAATTTGACCACGATCGCTGCTACGGCGCACATCCAGAGCTGGCGAGCCACCGTTCGTGCGAACAAAGATGCCATCGGGTGTCACCTGTACGCCCTGAATTTGAGTCGCGGCTTGATTGCCACCACCAGAAGACCCACTAGAGGGCGCTGTAGCCGCAGTGTCAGCCGCTGCTAATTGCGGTATTGGTAGCTGCACTGTCCACTGACGAGCGGTAACGCCACGAAAGCGAACTTGATTCGGGTCGATCGTGTAGCCCGGTGCGAGTTCAACCACAAGCCGAGCGGCACCGCGATCGAACTGTCCCAAGCGCACAGACCGAATCGCCCCGCTATAGGACTGTGTGGAAGCTGGGCGACCGAGAATCACGCCCGGTAAATCAATCACCAATCGCGTGGGGTCAGAAATCAACTGCGCCTTGGGCTGCACATCCTCATCCGTGATGAATTCCAACTGGTTGCTGTTGGAGTCAAACCGCCACGATTCTAGCCGCGAGGCGTGAGCAGGAGCCGCAAGGAGCAGGAGAGAGGTTGCAGTGAGCAGAAAATGGGGAAAGTGTTTCACGGTATCTCGTCGTCTCAAAAAGCTGGGCATCAGCCAAGGAACAGGTTACAACTCGGTCTCCTCACACAGACTCAATCGCACACTTGGCGGGCGATCGTACATAAAGACGATCGCGGTGGCACTGACGAGCACTCAAGGCACGCACCCGCGATCGCGGGTGTGCATCGAACGAATCCCTCTGGGGACAGCTTTGGCTCGTCGGCTTGTGGTAGCGAGGCTTCAATTCAACAACTCCGCGATGCCAAACGATCAATCCGGTCGTTTCTCAAGCTGAAACCGTTGTCCTCATAGCACAGCCAGTGCCAAGCAATCCGCGTGTACAGGTGCCTGACGCAAATCTGAGCCTTTAGTTTCATGCCACAAGAGAATTCCCTGCTCGCCAAGATTTACCGATGGATGATGAGGCTATGAGCAGTTCGCTAACCATCAACGCTCACGGTTGACGGTTAGCCCTCAAGTTGGGCAAATAAGGTTTGGTCGTACAGAAAGCCTGTGCAACGCAAAACTGCTGTCAAACTATACCCGATGTATCAATTGTGCGATCGGAATTTCTACACTACTTCGATTCTGGCTCAACGCGTTCCAAATCAACTAAGCCTGGATTCAAGGCAACCGCTTGCTTTGAGGCATCATCCTTTGCCGCATCATCGGAGCGTTTGAAAACAAGCCGTAGCCAGGGCGGAGCCAGAAAGGTCGTCAAAATTACCATGACAATCACAGCCGCTTCCAGTGGCTTAGACAGCACGCCGCTTTCAGACCCTACTGCTGCAAACACCAGCCCCACTTCACCACGAGGAATCATGCCCACCCCGATCGCTAGACGATTAACCCCTGGCATCCCAAACACACTCAACCCCGTGACCACTTTGCCCACAATCGCCACCACCAGCAAAAACGCTGCAATAATTAGCCCTTCACGGTTTTCTGGCACCATTGGATTCAGCACACTCAAGTCTGTGCGGGCACCCACAACGACGAAAAACACAGGCACCAGCATGTCGGCGATCGGAAGGACTTTTTCCTCTAGCTCTTGCTGTTTCTCCGTTTCTGCCAGCACTAGACCCGCTGCAAACGCGCCCAAAATCGCTTCTAGCTGAATCACCGCTGCAACATACGCAAGGAAAAAGGCAAAAATCAGAGAAGTCAGCAGCAGTTGCCCTCGTGTTTTCATACCGTTGACCAGCGCTACGAAAAAGGGGCTGAGAAAGCGCCCCACGAGAACGGCACCCACCAGAAACACGCCCGCACTAAGAATCAGATAAACCACTTTGGTCGGTTCTACTGTGCCATCTCTGGCAAGACTGGCGACCACTGCCAGCACGATGATGCCCAACACATCATCCATCACTGCCGCACCAATGATGATTTGCCCCTCAGGAGTACTCAGGCGCTGCATTTCAGCCAGCACCTTTGCTGTAATACCGATGCTAGTTGCTGTGAGAGCGGCTCCAGCAAAAATCGCAGGCACCGTCGCAACGCCAAAGATCACGCTTAGCCCCACAGTGCCCAAAGCAAAGGGCACTATAACGCCCACGACTGCCACGACCGTCGCTTGAGGACCGACCCGCAAGAGTTCCTTGAGATCTGACTGTAAACCGATCTCAAACAGCAGAATGATCACACCCAGTTCTGAAAGCACCGAAATCACTTCGCTCTGGGCTTGAAACACCGAAGTTAATGCCTCTGGGTCGAGGTTTGCCGTCAATTGCATCAGGCTCATCAGCAGCGAATGGCTACCGTCTTCCCCTCCTTCGGGAAACACCAGTAAGCGCAGCGCCGAAACCCCGACAACGACCCCTCCTACCAATTCTCCTAGCACAGGCGGCAGGTCGATTCGATCGCACAACTCCCCACCAATTTTACTTGCCAGAAAAATAACGATTAGACTCAACAGCACTCCAGCCAGGACTAGAGAGCTATTGGTTGCCTCAACCGCTGCCGCAAACAAGGGCTTGTGTCGCCAAAGAAGAAACTCATTGGACAGTGTTGGAAGCGTTAACCAGGTTAGGAAACTTACCATCAGAATCTGGAAAAAATTGTGCCCCTTCAATGTACAGGTTCTCTCACAGAAGGTTAAGTACGGGGAGTGAAGGATGAGGGATGAATGCTAAAACTCAAAACTCGTACTCCTCACCCCTTACTCCTCACTCCTTACCGCCTTTACACAAACACCCGATGCTGCAAAGACGGCATCTGACGGCGCACCTGTTCCAAGCGAGAGGGTTCGATCGCCGCGATCGCCACGCCTGGCTCATCCCCTGCATCTGCTAGCACGGTGCCCCAGGGGTCAACAATCATGGCGTGTCCGTGGGTTTGGCGCATCGCATAGTGTCGTCCAGTCTGGGCAGGAGCCAGCACATAGCAGGTATTTTCGATCGCCCGCGCTTGCAACAAGACCTGCCAGTGATCTTTACCTGTAAACGCTGTAAAGGCTGCTGGTACAAACAGCACCTCTGCGCCCATCTGCGCCAGATGACGGTAGAGTTCTGGAAAGCGGACATCGTAACAAACGGATAGCCCCAGGTTGCCCAGTTCCTTGGAGGGATACACGGGTGGTAGTCGCACGCCAGCCAGCACAGTGCCCGATTCTTGATAGGTGTTGCCATCAGGCACGTTGACATCAAAGAGATGGACTTTCTCGTACCGCGCCAACTCGGTTCCGCTGGGGTCAACCAGGAGCGCTGTGTTGTACACTTTGCCATTACCAACGGGTACAGGAAAACCGCCGCCCAGCAGCGTTACCTGGAAGCGTTGTGCCATCGTTTTGAGGAACGCTTCGCTAGCAGCAGCGATCGCCTCTGCCTGAGCCAGTTTTTCGTGTTCGTCACCCAGAAACGAGAAATTTTCGGGTAACGCCACCAGCTCAGCACCCTGACGCACTGCCAGGGCAATTAATTCTTCTGCCTGGACTAAGTTTTTTTCGAGATTGGGCAGGCTGGTCATTTGCACAGCAGCAGCCAGATAAGACTTCATAGGCTCAACTCAAATCGCAGCTAGAAAAGCATCGGTTTACAGCTTACTGGAGTGCCGTTGCATTTGCTCGTCAACAACTCCAACTAGCTCAAAACCTCTACTCCTATTTAAAACCAGGTTTGACACGCCAGGCTTAGAACTGTCGCCTGCACACATCTCTTTACGCGATCGTGCTCCCTCGCCCTCCGGAATTGCTCCCTGACGGCATGAAGCCGAGAGTAGAGACACATCATGCCATCCTTGCGTCAAACTATGCCAATGGTCATCGATCGCTTAATGCCTACTCGTTTGCTGTCTACAGTGTTAGTCTCTTTTGCTAGCATTGCCATCATCAGCCCGTTTCTCGCCGCTAGTCCAGCCCTCTCTGCCCCACTGCTGGCACAGCAACCAAACTGCAACGATGCTCAAACCCAGCAAGACATGAACATCTGCGCCGGACTGAGCTATGAAAACGCCGATCGCGCTTTGAATCGTGCCTACCAAGCCTTAGTGCCTAACCTGTCTACTACACGTCGCCAAAAGCTCACGAGTGCCCAACTGCGGTGGATCGCGTTTCGGGATGCCGAATGTGAGTTTTATGGCAGTGAAGCAGAAGGCGGCTCGATGCAACCCCTGCTCGTCTCCGGCTGTAAGGATCAGATCACCCAACGACGTACCACTGACCTAAATGCTTACCTGGTTGGCAAAAGTCCCGCAAGTGGCGGCAATTACCAGAACGCCGATCGGCGACTGAATCAGCTTTACCAGCAGCTTTTACAAACGCTAGAACCCGATCGCAAACGCAAACTTGAAACCGCCGAACTTACCTGGATCGCCTTCCGTGATTCCGCCTGTGGCTTTGAGGCAAGCGGTGGCGGCAATGCAGCGCGAAATCAGTGTCTCACTCGCCTAACGCTACAGCGCAATCAGCAGCTACAAGGGTATTTGGCGATCGATCGTTAAAAGTTCGTCAAAAGTGTGGCAAGCCATGAAAGTTACATAGCAGCCGCTACAGGGTTAAATTAGTATGGGGGCAGGAGGACTGACCATGCCAACGACCATCCAAGAAATCTACACCCAGATGATTCGTGCTTTGCCACCAGAGGAGCGGTTACGTTTAGCAACGCTGATTCTCAATGACCTGGTACAGCAGGATGTGGGTGTGGTTGATCAACGTGATACGTGGACAGAACAAGATCAGCTTGATCTAGTAGCCTTTTCTTTATGCTCTGCGGCAACGGGTTACTGTGAGAATGACGAGTTAGCTGAATGACCTTTAAACCAGGCGATGTCGTTACGGTTGATTTTCCCGGTGTTACAGGGGTTAAGCGTCGCCCTGCCGTCGTTTTATCTTCGACAACCTATCATGCAAATCGCCCTGATGTCATAGTTGGGCTAATTACAACTCGGACGATCGCCCCGGGCATCACCGATTGCGTGCTTCAAGACTGGCAAGCCGCAGGTTTACGAGTTGCGTCTATTTTTCGGAGCTTTATCGTGACATTGCCACCCTCCGCTAACCTGGTTTGTATTGGACAGCTATCAGAACAGGATTGGCAACGAGTGTGGGCTTGTGTCAAGGTGGCTCTTGCAGAAGATGAAGTGATTTAGCGCGTACTGCGGAGGGACATCATGCAAGAGTCTACGATTGACCGTTCGATTCAAGCAGAGATAGAAGCAAAAGCAGAGTTGAGGATACGAGAAATTGCACTCAACTTCTTACGCGATCGCTTATCAGTCGAAGCCGTTGCGCGTGGTACGGGGCTGTCGATCGAGGAAGTCCAGCAACTTCAACAGCAAATAAACACATCTCTACAGGACTAAATCTCATTCAGGTTGTGGGAAGTTGATTGCTAACGGCTTGTCAAACAATTATTTTTTAAGCGATCCTTTGTAATGTGTAGGAACAGCATTCAAAGCTTGCCAGTGAGATTTTTAAACTGAAGCATCAATGTTTTTAGCAAGCGATTCCAGTTCATTCCGTGAAGAGAAAATTAAGCAGATCTTAGTTGAAGATCCACCACTGGCTGCACTTCTCTCGGTCATATATTTTGAGTGGACGGTTCGACGTGCAATTATCGCGTTGGGATCTTCTCCAAATGTAGAGATACGAGAGAGGATGAAGTTAGACCACGGATGCGACAAATACAAACAGGTTTGGAAAGACGAGGTTTTCCCAAAAATTGGTAAGCGTCTTCCTGAAGTAGTTGATGTTGGTAATTGGGATGGTCTTCGTCGAGCGTTCAAACTACGTCATCGACTCGTTCACGGCATAACTTCTTGTGGACATGAGTATGCTGAAAAGCGTGTACATTGGGCAATTGCCGCTTCAACTAATGTTTGAGCAGAGTGCGCTAAATATGGTGTTGATCTTAGATAAACGCTTAAAAATTCGGAAGCGGAAAAAGATCTGAGAGAGAAGTTTCCATCATTCGCGATCGCCCGACACATCACGAACTAGGCAACTTAAGGTACGATGCTCGGCATTGTTTTCTATCGCGTCTCCTCATTGCTTGTGAACGATCGCGCTCGTTGGGTTTTACCCGTTTTGTCTCCGGTTTTGGCGATTGCGGCTGCGTTGCTGGTGGGCGCAGGGTTGATTGCGATCGCGGGGGTCAGTCCCCTCAAAGCCTACTCCGTGCTGTTTACGGAATCGCTTGCCAACTACTACGGCTTTAGCAACACGCTCACCAAAACGGCTCCCCTGTTGCTGGCGAGTTTGGGCATTCTGGTTGCCCTCAAAGCGGGGCAGTTCAATATTGGCGGCGAAGGTCAAATTTATATGGGTGGCTTGGGCAGCGCGATCGTCGGGCTGTACCTGCATGGCTTGCCTCCTGTCATTCACGTCCCGCTGGCACTATTGGGCGGCTTCCTTTTAGGAGGATTGTGGGGCTTTGTCCCTGGCTATTTGAAAGCAGTGCGGGGTGTGAACGAAGTCATCACTACGCTGCTGCTGAACTACATTGCCCAAAATTTGGTGAGCTATCTGGTCAGCAGCCCCATGAAAGATCCCGATGCGCCTACGCCTTACAGCGCCATGATCGATCTGTCTGCTCAGTTGCCGATAGTCCTGCCACAAACCCAGACCCACGCAGGAATCTTGCTGGGCGTGGTGGCAACGATTGTGCTGTGGGTCATCTTTACCCGATCGCCCCTCGGCTACCAGATTGAAACAGTGGGGCAAAACCCGATCGCCGCTCGTTATGCCGGGATCTCGGTGGAACGCACCATCATGCTGGCGATGGCATTATCGGGGGGCTTAGCAGGCTTGGCTGGCTCTGGTGAGGTGATGGGGTTGAAGTATCGCCTGTTTGAGAACTTTTCGCCAGGATATGGGTTTGACGCGATCGCGATCGCGTTTCTCAGTCGGGGCAATCTGGCTGGTGTTTTGCTCACGTCGCTCTTTTTTGGTGCTTTGCGCGGTGGTGCCAATGTCATGCAGCGCAGTGCTGGCGTACCTGTCACCGTTGTCTACGCCATCCAGGGACTCACCGTTCTCTTTATTGCCATTAGTTTGGTGCTGGAGCGCAAACTAGCCAGTCAGCCACAGCCGCTTGCTCAAGTTGCCTCATCCACTGGCAGCTAACGCATGGCTTCAAGATCGCGCAGATGGAAGTCAAGGGCATCGTGTAGTCAGCGTGCAAGCTGCAAACCAACGCCACCAACGTCAGAAAGCGTTTGGTATAGGCCAAAAGCACCAGTGAAATCGCCGGGAAAAGCAGCGCTGGTGTTGTGAGCGTAAGTTCCATAGTAAAATCCCCCCATGAACGATCTCGCCTTCCTCTCCGACTATCTCTCTGCCAGTTTGCGACTGTCGATGCCGCTGGCGTTTGCAGCGTTGGGTGGGCTGTGGTCTGAGCGATCAGGCGTACTTAACATTGGGCTAGAGGGCATGTTGCTGACGGGTGCCTTTGTAGGTGCCGCCGCAACGTTTTATAGCAATCAGAATGTGTGGTTGGGCATTCTTGCAGCCATCATCAGCGGCGGTTTAGTGGGCTTGCTTCATGCCTATTTGTGTGTCACGCTCCAAGTCAATCAGTTGGTGTCGGGATTAGCCATTAATTTGTCGGCAGCGGGATTAACAGCCTTTATGTCGCGGCTCGTGTTTAACAGCAGCACGACTCAAAAATTGCCAGGGTTGCCTGCGATCGCCATTCCGGGTCTGAGCCAAATCCCCATCCTCGGTTCACTCTTGTTCAATCAAGATCCGCTGGTTTACCTCCTACTCTTACTGCTGCCGTTAAGCACTTACGTGCTGTTCCACACAAACATCGGCTTAACCCTCAGAGCAGTCGGTGAGTATCCCCGTGCGGCAGATACAGCAGGGATTCATGTCGCTCAGGTGCGCTATATCAGCGTGATGTTAAGTGGCTGTCTGGCGGCATTAGGAGGGGCATATCTGGTGCTGGTACATGTGAAATTCTTCACAGAAGACATCAGTGCTGGGAAGGGCTTTATTGCACTAGCAGCCTTAATTTTTGGGCGCTGGCATCCTGTGGGCACAGTGCTTGCCTGTTTGCTATTTGGTGCCACTGAGGCATTGCAGCTTCGCATCCAGGCGTTCAACCTTAATATTCCGTATCAGTTTTTGGTGATGTTGCCGTATGCGATCGCCCTGTTGGCAATGGTAGGCTTAGCGGGTAAATCAACGCCACCAGCGGCGCTCGGCATCCCTTACAGCAAGGAAAGTGCGGGTGAATAGCCCAGCTAATTGTGTTTGTTGCGGCAATCAAGTTAATTTTCCTTAAAATAATCCGAACGTATAAATTTCTGCTTTGTCAAGATGAGATGAGAATTCAAGCTATTAATGAATCAGTCGGTTTAAGGGAACGTTGCAGTGCCTTTTGGCTTCACCCTATCGGTATATTGTTATTGGCTTCGGGTCTGTTATCTTTTCATCCATCCGGTATGTTAGGCAAGCTTTTATGTCAACCGTAATCATGAATACCAAAACGCATTTGCTGCTAGAGCGCCGTTTCTGATTGTTGGTAAAGATTGCTACCGCAGCGTTTCATCAGCGGATTTTTGCACGTCTTTGCCTATTGACTGAAGTCAGGCGTATCAATGTTTAGTCGCCAGTTCAGCCGTCCTTGACTAGGCGCAAGATCGTCTTAGGGCAGCAACCGTTGCGTCCATTTACTTGGTTGCACTGTGAGGGCTGCACTGGGGTTGTGTTGCACAACGTTCTCAAACCTTAAGCATAGCGAAGGCTCTTTCTTAGTAAAAATTAAGCTTTTTGCTATATATTTAGAGCGAACTCGGTGTGGTGGTTAAGAGGAGCGAATGAATGGAATTACGTAAGACTGCTTTAGAGGTTTTGGCAGAAACAAGCCGAACTTTTTATATCCCGATTAGTCGATTGCCTTCGGGTTTACAAGAGGCGGTTGCGTCAGCGTATCTCTGTATGCGCGCGATCGATGAGGTTGAAGATCACCCTGACCTCGATAATGCTCTTAAAGCACAGCTCCTACAGGCGATCAGCCTCTCCTTTCAAGCGGCAGACGGCGCAATCGACGAGCATAGCCTGGAAGCGCTCCTTATGAGTCACACAACGCTGCTGCCAGAAGTTACCACACGCATCGGTGAATGGGCTGCCTTTGCGCCGATCGCGATCGCCTCGCGTGTCTGGGACGCAACGGCTGCGATGGCAGACCGGATGGCATATTGGGCAGAACAAAATTGGACGATCAAGACCCAGGCAGACCTCGATCGCTACACATTTTGTGCGGCGGGTGCAGTGGGCTTGCTGCTATCAGACTTGTGGGCATGGTATGACGGGACGAAAACGAACCGCGCTCATGCTGTTGGGTTTGGGCGTGGTCTACAGGCGGTAAATATTTTACGCAATCAGTCTGACGATCTGGTGCGCGGCGTTGGGTTTTTCCCAGACGGTTGGACTCAGGACGACATGTACATCTACGCACGGCGCAATTTAGCTCTTGCAGATGCCTACACTGCCGCCTTACCCTCTGGACCAGCACTCGATTTCTGCCGCCTTCCCCTGGGTTTTGCCCACGCAACGTTGGATGCGCTCGCGCAAGGTGAAGCCAAGCTGAGCCGCACAAAGGTGCTGGCATTGGTTGAGCAGTTGACAAGCAGCAGCAAGTAGCGGTCAGAGTGCGTGACGTGCGATCGCGCCACTGGAACTAAGCGCGTTCCCTGTTCATAAGGCGGTCGCTCTGTTCTTTTTAAGAGGCTATAGGCTGTGCGTGACTGTCGTCTGGTAAGCGCTGCTACTTTTGTTGCATCACGTTCTCTAGTGGCAGCGGTCACGTTTTTGGCGAATCAGCACACAGGCAGTTTAGGTAACTTGCGATACAGATTCCCTTAAGCAGAATTGGTGGAATGAATGTCTAATTAGTTTCTGACAAAGTTGCTATCAGCACTTGATGACTTGGGTCATGGGTTGATTACCGTTGGTCTTTAATGCAGTCGCCAACCCTCTGTACGTGTTGAGAGTCGTCAGGAATTTTTTGGGAGTTTGGGGTATGTTCTAACCTTCAAACACAGTTCTATCATTCATTCACCAGGAACACGTTTAAGCATGTCTAGACTACTAATAAAACCACGATCGCACCGTAGAGGACGACGAGCCGCTTTCAATGTGCAATCGTTAAAGCTCGATCGTCGCTGGTTGTCGGCTGAATGGTACACACGACACTTAGCGCCCAGTTGGCAAGCCTGCATTCCCCTAGCACTCCTCATCCTGATCGGCTGGAGTGTTGCCGCAGTCGCCCAAGATCCACCGAAGCTAGAAGATGTCGCAAAAGCTACGAGCGATCTCAAAGTCGGGCTAGACACGGTATGGGTCATGGTGGCAGCCATGCTGGTCTTCTTTATGAATGCTGGTTTTTGCATGTTAGAAACCGGGTTCTGTCGCCAAAAGAATGCAGTCAACGTGCTAGCAAAGAATCTGATTGTGTTTGCGTTCTCCACGATCGCGTTCTGGTTCATTGGTTGGGGCTTGATGTTTGGTAATGGCAATCCATTCTTTGGCACGGAAGGGCTCTTCTTTCTCTCTGGCGC
>JACMKO010000263.1 GCA_014380065.1 Leptolyngbya sp. ES-bin-22
AGGGACGGCATTGTGGCAACGAGACTAGATCGCAGCAGCAGGACTGGGAGCGATCGCAGTCCGACAAAAAGCTTAATGCTCTTCGCTTGGCGCTGGCAAGGCGCACTGCAACACTACACTCTCCACGCTCTAGCTTGTGTCTTCACACTCTAGCTTCTGACAGAGGGGTTTTCACCCTATCGATAGAGAGGAGAACGATTAATTGTATGGGAGCCTTTTGAAATGAGTGGGTGGTTGACTGCCGCCCCTTGGTCATCGGCAGCAAGAAGACCAGCAAATCTTTCTGCAAAGACGTGTTGAGGTCGGCATAAGCGGACTGAATCGACAAGCCTGTGCTTGAGTAGTCTCAAGCTAAGGAGATCGCTTCTCTAGACTCTTTAAGCACGATCGCCTCGGTTCGGTAGGATTCAGGCAAATCAGTCTACTCCAGGCAACTGTATGGCTAAGTGCACATTGAACAGTTGCTTCGCTCACTAACTTCATTCACTGTCTTTGAAGCCGTTGCCAGCGTTCAGCTAAGGTTCCAATCAACGCCTTTAAAATGCTTTTTGTAGTTGAACGAACAACCTAAAAAATTGCTTCAAGTAGCTTAACAGAATGCGATCGTCTGACTGCACGGCAACATTCATCATTTTCTAGTCTCAACGTGCTAATAACCCTCCCCCACTTCTGCAATTGAACCGCTAAGATCAGCAAATAAAAGGCGACTGAAATGAGCAGATTTACCCAAAAGAACTGATATTGCCCGGAAATACCTGCTTTTAGACAACCGTATACATGTATCAATTTTGAGCAATTAGCCCTTCATACTTGAAATCTTCCTATGTACCCAAAGTTGACATCACCCCAACCCATAGACACGTCTCAACCAGAAGCGACTCCTACGGCTGCTAACAAGCTCGACTCTCTTGAATCGCTGCAACTTGTGGCGGACGGAGACTTACCAGTTGGGTTGGCTGATGAAGACCTGGCAGAGCCAGAGCTTGCTGATATTAATGCAGCCGAAGCCGAGCTTTACCAGGACGACACGGCTGTTGAGGAGGTGCTGAGCGTGAGTGCCATCATGGGGGACGATGATGCGTCTCTGAGTGCTGATGAGGATGTGGATCAGATTGCCAGTGCCCGCCCGTCTGGTTACAGCAAAACTAGCACTGATGACGCAGTCGGTGCCTTCTTTAAGGAAATGGCGCGCTATCCACTGCTCAAGCCCAATGAAGAAGTTGAACTGGCACGGCGGATTCGTTACTTGGTTGATATTGACACGGTACAAACGCGGCTGATTGACGAGCTTGGGCATGTTCCCAGTCGAGAAGAACTTGCCGCTGCCGTGGGGTTAACTGAGCGAAAGCTAGAGCATTGTCTTTATCGCAGCCGTGTCGCCAAGCGTAAGATGATTCGATCAAATTTACGCCTCGTGGTGTCGATCGCAAAACGCTACTTGAACCGGGGCGTTCCCTTTCTAGATCTGATTCAGGAAGGTGCCTTAGGCTTGAACCGTGCGACCGAAAAATTCGATCCCGATAAAGGCTATAAGTTCTCCACCTATGCGTACTGGTGGATTCGGCAGGGCATCACGCGCACGATTGCCAATGACGCTCGCACGATTCGCTTACCGATTCACATTGTTGAAAAGCTGAACAAGCTGAAAAAAGCCCACCGTGAGCTGCGTAAAGAGCTGCACCGCAACCCCACCGAAGTTGAGCTGGCAGCGGTCTTAGAGGTGACAACCGAGCAACTGCGGCATCTCCAGCAAGTGCGCCGCAAGTCTCTATCGCTGAACCATCGCGTCGGTAAAGGCGAAGACACCGAACTGATGGATCTATTAGAAGATGGTGATACGCAGTCTCCCGAAGCCCAGATGAGCGAAACCATGCTGCGTCAGGAAATCTGGGATGTGTTAGGCGATGTGCTCACTCAGCGCGAAAAAGACATTATTTCCCTACGCTATGGCTTAACCTCCAGCAAGCCCTGCACGCTGGAAGAAGTAGGTGGTCTATTCAATCTCTCCCGTGAACGAGTCCGTCAAATCCAAAGCAAAGCCATGCGGAAGCTGCGCCGTCCTCAGATCGCTGAACGGCTAAAGAGCTGGTTAGGTTAGAGCTAGTTGGCTTAAAAAAGCGCGTCAAAACTGGTATCCTGCATTGGTCTCGTAGGGCAGATGATGATTCTGTCTAGCTGTCTAAAGGTACTAATCTTCTATGGGATTTGTGCATTTTTTCGTGCAGCACGATCGTTTGCGGTTGGATCATGCTCATTCTTTGGCTACATCGCCATTGCTCGGTCATTATCGGTCGCGCCAACTGGTCAGCGCTTTGCTGGCGATCGGCTTGTTGAGTTCCTTGATACCGGTTCCCCTCCACGCGCAGACAGCACCCTACTGTCAGCAATCACAAGCCGCAATCGACCAAAAAGAAACGCTGAGACAGGTTGCCGCAACGGGTAATCCGGACGCTCAAAAGCGTTACGCCAGCCTCATTAAGCAACATGGAGCGCGGTTACGTGCCTGTCGTCGTCAGGCTTGGACTCAAAACCAGGCAATTTGGCTGCGGCTCTATCCGTGCGATATCAAATCAGGAGCACTGGAGGCGGTGCTCGATCGCATCGTCGATCGAGGCTATACCCAGGTCAATGTTGAAGTCTTTTACAACGGTAAAGTGCTGCTGCCAGCCAATGACAACCCGACCCCCTGGACATCTGTGCTGGCAGGCTCTAGGGCAGACAAAACCGATTTATTAGCAGACATCATTCGCAAAGGACGCTATCGCGGCTTAAAGATTTATGCATGGCTGTTTGGCATGAATTTTGGAGCGAGCTACGTCCGTCGCCCCGATAAACAGCAAACCCTTGCCCGTAACGGGTTGGGGCAAACGAGCCTCACTGCCAACACGATCGCTGGTTTGAGTGTCGAACTGGGATCAGTCAACCCGGATGAAGCGTTTGTTGATCCTTATAGCTTGCAGGCACGACAAGACTATCTGCAAATGGTGCAAGCGATCGCCAAACGTCAACCGGATGGCGTACTGTTCGATTACGTCCGCTACCCTCGTGGCTATGGCGCTGCCTCCGTTGCCAGTAAAATTCAGGATCTATGGGTCTATGGCGACGCATCTCAGCAAACCTTACTGCAACGAGCGTTGAACTACCGGGGCATGGAGCTTATCCGACGCTTTTTGGGGCAGGGTTTCATCTCTGGCAATGACCTTAGAGATCTCAACTTGCTTTACCCCAACGAGCGCGAACCCCTTTGGCAAGGGCTGAACCCGTCGCGCCTCACGGCTTCATTGCCCCTGGCTCGTCGGGTCTCCCTCTTGCAGTCTGACCTCTGGCAGCTCTCGGTCGCTCACGCCTCTCAAGGTGTCCTGGATTTTGTTAATGCAGCCATCGCGCCTGTGCAACGTCGGGGCATTCCTGCCGGAGTCGTCTTCTTCTCTGATGGCAACCTTAGCGTGGGGCAAAGCGGCTTTGACTCTCGCCTGCAACCGTGGGATCGCTTTCCCAGCTCGTTAGAGTGGCACCCGATGGCATACGCAACCTGTGGCAGCCCAAACTGCATCACAGCACAGATCCAACGGGTGCTGCAAGCGGCTCCGCGTGGCACTCAGGTCAAGCCTGTCTTGGCAGGCATCTGGCAGCAGTCGGTGAGTAACCGTCCGCCGTTAGAAGTACAGATGCAGGCACTGCAACGGATGGCACCACAAATCCACTCTGTTAGCCATTTTGCTTACTCCTGGCAAGAACCAGGCTCCGATCGCGATCGCAAATATTGTCAGCCGTAAGCACCACACCCGTTTACTTGCCTGCTAAAGGTGCTGGCAGACCGTCAATGCTAACGCTATTTTTCTGCTGCTGATAGTCGCGTAAGCCCTCTTCGCCTTTTTTCTCTGCCCACTTCACTAACGAGTCTCGCTGTCCTACAGGTTCGTATAACGGCACTCCCATGCCACAGGAAGTTTGCACACGGTCGATCGTGGCAACAATAACCTGCCGAGTACCAGGAAGGAGTGCAAACAGTGCAGAGAAGTCGTCCCATTCTGGAGCATCAGGCAAAATAGTACGCCCTTTGCCATACAGCCGCAAAATTAAAGGGGGTTCCTGAAACGCACAAAACATTAAAGTAAGACGCTCATTCTCCTCTAAGTGAGCGGATGTTTCGTTGCCACTGCCAGTCACATCCAGGTAAGCAACCTGGTTTGGAGAGAGAATCCGAAAGCTGTCTAGACCTTTGGGCGAGAGATTCACGTGCCCATCCGCTGCAAGTGGTGCAGTGGCAACGAAAAAGATCTGCTGCGCCTCAATGAAGCGCTGAAGATCTGGTGTGATCGAGTCGAAGACTTTAGCCATTGAGATAAACGTCCTTCAAATCACATCTTGCAACACGCGGCGTGTGCTGCGCCATGCCCAGACACCACCCAGGCTTACGATCGCGCTCATACCAAAGAGCACGAGTCGTAGCCCAACCGCATCGGTGAGGGGACCCGCGATCGCCAGCGGTACGCTTAGGGCAATGTTCACCACATTATTTTGAAAGCCAAACACCTTGCCGCGCATTGATTCTGGTGTTTGTCGTTGAATCAATGTCTGCATAGGAATGCCAACCATTGATGCCCCAACACCTAGCAGCGCACTCAGGCTCAAACCAACCCACAGATGGGTGGTAAAGACAAACCCAGTTAATCCTGCTGCCATGACCAGAAACCCGATCAGAGGAAGCGGCTTGTGATGAAAGCGATCGCCCCAGTGCCCTAGCACGGCTGCTCCAAAGACCATGCCAACACCCGCAGCGGCCAACAAGAAACCAAACTGAGTTGATTTCAGCCCGATTTCTTTCACAAGATCGATCGCCAGTACAGTCAGAGCCGCAAAAACAGAATACAGAATGGTCAACTGCACCATCGCGCTGCTGACCAAACGATCCTTTCTTAGATAAGCCAGTCCTGCTTTGAAGTCACTCCAAGGATGGGCTTGCACAACGTGGGGATCAGCGCCCGTCTTGTGGAGTGGCAAGTAGTAAAAAATGGCAGCCCCTACAAGGTATAGCCCACCCACTAACAGCGCCTGCCCAAAGCTTCCTTCCACGTTTGCCAGAGTCAGCAGCGGCTCACCGATCGCAAAGCGCCCAACTAGCAAACCGATCAGCGTGGTTGTGAAGTCCTTCGCCAGAGTCAGCAGCGGCTCACCGATCGCAAAGCCCACAATCAGCGAACCCATGAGCGTCGTGGTAAACAGCGCGTTCGCACTCATCAACCCCTGACGCGGCACCAAAAGCGGAATTGCCGCCTGTTCTGCTGGCGCAAAAAATTGGGTTAGAACAGACTCCAAAAAACCGATGACTAAAAGCACCACAAACGCTTTGGGCAACAGCGGCATTGCCAGAATGAGCAACCCCCGTAGCAAGTTGCAGCCCACTAAAATTTGCCGTTTATCGAAGCGATCGACAAAAATGCCCGCAGCCGAACCAAACAAAATGGCAGGCAAAGTGATAGCAAACATCAGCGCTGAGCGGGCAGAATTCTCTAAACCGGGCGGCGGCTGATAGTTGACAAGTAACGCAATGAGAAAGACGAAAAAGATCTTATCGGCAACCTGCGACAAAACCTGCGCCGTCCATAGCGCCAGAAAGGGTCGGTTTTTCAGCAGTGAGCCAAACCCACCATCAGAAGGGCTGGTTGGAAGCATAGCGTTTTGCCTAGAAAAGCGTTTGGGAACCAGTTGACTTTCCTCCCCTAGTTTGCGGTGGAATGGTGAAGCATGACATCAGAGGAATGACGGCTTTGCCCCC
>JACMKO010000264.1 GCA_014380065.1 Leptolyngbya sp. ES-bin-22
CAATCAGCTGATTTTGCTTGAGCATTGGCATACACAGGAGCGATCGCGTTTGTCGGTGTTGAATGTAAGGATCAGTTGAAAAAGACAGTTCGCTAAATGCATCATCAAACACCAGAGGTTCTTGAGTGCGTTCTACCGAGTGAATGACGGAAACAGGAATCGTTGCACAGTCAGCAACAGTCAGCTTTTCTAGGTCACACTGTCTACTTCCGCTGCATTGAGCCACCACAGTAAGTTGATCCTCTTCTAGGAGAACCAGAGCGCCAGTTTCGGCTCCTGCATTTTCGATTACCACCTGCATCAACGTGGCAATCAAGTGATCGAGATGGATCATTAAATTCTCCCCGACGAAGGACTATCAGCCATCTCCCAAAGTATATCGCTTGCTAAAATCCAGAAAATTAAGCTTCTGGGTGGATTCTTGAAGGCTTTCCAATGAGTACATTTCTGTGGTAGCGGAGGGTTAAGGTTCCAAGCGACCCCAAAATCTCGTCGCCAATCTCGGCAGAAATGCGATCGAATAATTCGATGTCCAGCGGGTTTGCCCTTTCTTGCGTTTTGACTGTGGCAACCAATCGAGCAAAGGCACTGGGCACAGCAACGACTAATCCCCATGCTTGCTTATTCCCGATCGCGGTAAAAACGTGAGGTGTCCCTAAGCTGGGCGGCTGTAGGAGGAACGTGTTTGGGTCGAACGGCTGGCAGGCTGAGTGCGGCAGAGTGATTGCCTCAGGTCGATCACTTGCCCAGACGCAGTGGTCATGTGTAAGTGAGCAGAAAGAATGGGCTCTTCCCAAGCATCACTAATGGCGCAACCAGTTTGGGCGCGTTACCTTCTAGTCCAGCTTTAGAGGAAAGGGTCGCGAGATGCTCACCGCTTCTAGATACTCCGGTCGGCAATCCGGATAGCCAGAGTAGTCTACTGCATTAATCCCCAGTTAAATTGCCTCCGCACCTTTGGCTTCCGCTAACGACATAGCGATCGCCAGAAAAACCGTGTTCCGTCTTGGCACGTAAGCAAGCTCACACAAGTAAGAGTTGTTGTAGAAAGCGATTCCCAAGCCATCCTACCAAGAAAGGTTAAACGAGATTGCCTCAACGGTTTTGGCAGCGGTCAGGTCAGCAGTTGCCCGTATAGATGCTCACGGAACGTTCCTGCCCACGATCGTTCTAAAATGGATCCCTTGTCAGAGTGAGCACACCGTGAAAAACGGGAAGGTCAAGAGGCAAGACTAAACCCTTCAGCCGCGATACTTATGCCAAACTTACCGAAACCAATTCAATGAGCGCAGGCAGAGCTAAACTGTGTCCGGCAATCTAGAGCAACCAACCACAGGTCTAGCACACTACCCCATGAAATAGAGGTGCGGCGTCTAGAGAAGATTGTGTATGCTCCAAAGAGCTTTATCTGTAGGACTTTCAGTGCCTGTAAATTCTACGCAGCTCATTTGCTCATATTTTCATCTCAATACTGCTGAATGGCTGAATGTCATGCTATCAAAAGATTGTAGCGATTGTAAATCTGCGCAACTCATTTGCAAGCGTCAGAAAAGGGCGATTTTCAAAGGCATCTGGCTTTATGCGTGATCACTTGCGATCGCGGATTTAACGAAGCCTGAAACCCTTTTGCATCAATAGCTTCAGCGTCTAAAATTCTGCGCAACTCATTTGCAAGCATCTATAAAGGGCAATTTTCGCCTGAGAGATTAGTGCAGTCTTTAGAGAATAATTTCGCGCAATTCATTTGCTCTTAGAGCTGATCAGGGCGTGTAGATCCTAAAAAGTTTGAAATCACTGCTGTGGAAGGGTTTGAGCCTTGAGGAAAAAGCGCAACTCATTTGGAAATTGCGCAATATAATGTGCTCAGTCACAGCAGTGCTAGTAGCTCGTTGAAAGCAAACTGCCATTAAAGTACCAGATCAGAAAAATCTACGCTATTCATTTGCTCATTCTGTTGTAGAACTGTAGCCACAATAACTCTGTAGGCACATATAGTCTCTGTCTAAGCAAGCCTTCGTTGTTAGAAGAAGGCTAGAGGTAGGTGAAATCTAGGGATCAAGATTGGCATGACCACACAGAGAGTCACGATCGATCTTCCAGCAGCCGTTTTCCGACAATTGGTACGGCTGGCTGAAGCTACTCATCAATCCGTCGAAGTGCTGGTGGCGCAGAGCGTGATGAGTAATCTCCCCCCATCGGTGGACAATGCCTCACCTGAGTTACAGGTTGAGCTTTTGAGAATGCAGAGCTTAACAAATGAGGCGCTACAGGCGATCGCTCAAGCCCAAGTTGACCCTCATCAATACGAACGTCAGACTGAACTTCTTACAAAGAATGAAGAAGCGGTGCTAGCTTCAGAAGAACGGCGGGAGCTCGCTGCCTTGAGACAAGCATCTGACCATCTGATGTTGCGTAAAGCCTATGCCTGGTCTTTACTGCGCTGGCGCGGACAGCGAATGCCATCACTCCAAGCATTACCGTTGCCGCTGTGACGATCTCGGACACCTTGCGGCGACAAGTGATTGCGAACTCAAATCACCGCTGCCAATATTGCAAGACTTCCTCACGGTTGACCGGAACGCCTCTGGTAATGGAGCACATTTTGCCCCGATCACAGGGTGGCAGCGACGATCGTCGTAATTTGGCAGCATCCTGCTACCGTTGTAATGAGTTCAAGGGAGCAAAAACCG
>JACMKO010000265.1 GCA_014380065.1 Leptolyngbya sp. ES-bin-22
AACAGTACAGTGCAGATGTGGTCGACATGGAAGGTTTCGCAGCGCTAGAAGCTCTGCACCAAACGAGCGCACGTGTTGCCATGCTGCGGGTAGTCAGCGACAACGCACAGCATGATCTACCAGATCTGACCAGCGCGATCAGTCAAGACGGTGCCTTGCGAACTCTACCGTTGGCATGGGGTATGGCAAGTCAACCGATCGCCGCTACTCGTCTCATTCGTGGGTCACTTCGCAGCTTGAAAACTCTGGAAGCGATCGCCAAACAGTTAGTCAACGAGCGGTAGGCAAAGACTGTTATGCAGGCAGAATCACCTGACCAGCGTCATCAAACGTCCAAAAGGGGTTCCAGGCAACTTCCCAAAGATGTCCGTCAGGATCGGCGAAATACCCGCTGTAGCCGCCCCAGAAGACATCTTGCGCTGGTTTTATAACCCGTTCGCCTAACTGCTCAATCAACTGCAACACGGCATCGACTTCTTCGCGACTTTTGGTGTTGTATGACAGCGTCATGCCTGAAAAACCTGTGCCTTCTGGCTCAACCGTGGCATCTTCCGCTAGCTTCGCTCTTGGATAGAGCGCCAAGACAACCCCACTCAGTTGAAAAAAGGTAATCTCGTCGTTACCGTTGCTGGCAGGTTTCCAGCCGAGTCCATCGCGGTAAAACTGGAGCGATCGCTGTAAGTTCTGCACACCCAACGTCATCAGGCTAAGTCTTTGCTGCATCTTTCCTCCCTGTAAGCAATACATTTGTATCACAATTAAGGTCGCAGCCTAGCGCTTAGCGAACTTTTTGGCAAGAGTCGAGTCACATGATGATCTCGTAGCCCTCGAATACGATCGCATGAGAAAGGTTGTAGGATAGGCGCTAAACTTTGGACAGTCCTTCACCTCAATTTATTGGCTGGATAATTTGATGCGTCTCCTGATGGATGACCGTCTTATCGCCAACCTGCGACATGAACACAGCGACCAACATTACTTTACTGATTGGAATCAACATTGCTCTGATTGCGATCAATGCCTTCTTTGCAGCAGCAGAAATCGCGCTCATCTCCGTCAGTGATGTCCGACTGCAACTTCTAGCAGATCAGGGTAGTCGTCGTGCCCGCATGGTGTTGGCAACCACTGAAGATAGCACTCGCTTTCTGGCAACCATTCAACTCGTTATCACGCTGACGGGTTTTCTCAATGGTGCTTTTGCGGCTGAAAACTTGGCAACTCCGCTGGCGAGCGTGTTGAGTCCATTCCTTGCACCAGCCTTAGCTGAGAAAATTTCACTGGTAGGCGTGACTGTTCTGATTGCTCTCATTAGCCTGATTTTTGGCGAACTTGTACCCAAGAAGCTGGCAATTCGCCATGCTGAGGATTTTTCGCTCTTTTGCATCCGTCCACTGCGTTTTCTGCAAAAACTGACTGCACCGATCGTCAAGCTGGTCAGCCTTGCCACTAATCTAATCTTGGAGCTGACAGGCAATGCTGCAACCGAGGAGGAGGAAGAGGTTAGTACCGAAGAAATCAAGGCAATGGTTGATGCCGGACTAGCAGGCAGCTCAGTAGGCGAACAGGAGCGACGGATCATTCGGGGTGCCGTCGAACTCAGTCACATTTCGGCACGGGCAATCATGGTGCCCAGAGTCCAAATCCAGTACCTCAAAAGCACCATATCCTTTCAGGAAGCCTGCCAGATTGTGTCTGAGAACGCCCACACTCGCTTGCCCGTCTGTGAAGATGATTTAGACAATATCGTCGGCATCCTGCATGTCAAAGATCTCATCCGCCCCTTGCCTGCCATGGTGGAGCAACCTCCTGGCATCCGCGAACTGCTGCGCCCCGTGCACTACATCCCTGAAACCAAGTCTGCTACCGACCTGCTGACAGAAATGAAGAAAAACCGCTTGCATTTAGTGGTGGTGCGTGATGAGTTTGGCGGCACAGCCGGATTGGTCACGCTAGAAGACGTACTGGAAGAGATTGTGGGCGAAATCCGCGATGAGTATGATGCTGAAGAAGAACGCGAATTTCGGCAAATTAGCGCTCATGAGGGTATCTTCAAAATCCGTGCCAGCATTGCCACGGTAAACAATCAACTGGATATGCAGTTGCCGCGCGACGAAGCTGCTACCCTGGCAGGGCTGTTTTTGGAAGAATTGCAGCGTCCTCCTGAGGCGGGTGATACCCTTCAGGTTGATGATGTTCAACTAACGGTACTTGAAGATGGTCAGCGCGTGCGGGTCATTCTGGTAGCGATGCCAGAACCGGAAGACGTTGATTAGGGGAAGAGTCAGGAGTCAGAAGTTAGGAGCCAGCAAGGGGATGAGGGATAAGGGGTACGACAGGTGTGTAGCGGAGAGGGTGAACTGTGGCAGGCTCCTTTGAGAAAACCAGCCTTGAGTGGCAGCTTCAATTGATGCAGCAGCGCCTGAGTGAATGGCTGGAGCGACTATTTGCACCGACGATCGATAGTCAGTCATTGCCCAACTGGTCGTTACCAGACTGGTGGCTGCGACTGCTGTTTTGGACGATGGTTGGCAGCTTCATGACGTGGGTAAGCTGGCAGCTTTATCAGCTTGCACGTCCCTACGTCGCTGCCCTGGCGATCGCCCAACAGGGACAGTCCGATCGCCAATCTCCAGTCGATCGCTCATTAACCGCAGCAGCATGGCTCCAACGATCGCGCACCTTTGCCCAACAAGGCAACTACCGCGAAGCCTGCCGCGCAATCTATATGGCAGCCCTCCAGCGCTTAAACGACACTGAACCCATCCCCCACGAACCAAGTCGTACAGATGGCGAATATCTACGCCTGACTCAAACCCTGTCCCGTCCTGCCCCTTATCAGGTTTTGCTTCGCACCCACGAGCAGCTTTGCTTTAACAACGCCAACGTTTCGGTCGATGAATTCGATCGCTGCCAGCAAGCGTATCAGGACATTGAACGAGAGGTGAGGAGTGAGTAGAGAAAGGAGTTTTGAGTTGCTTCTGACTCCTGAAGCTTTCAAGAACGAACAACCTTTCTGGTATGCCCAAAGGGCTTTACAACCAACCACTAAAAACCCTCCTCTGCCTTCCACCTATGACTCTCTCAAAGCGACAAATCTGGCTACTCGCGCTCGCCCTAGCCGCTTTAGTCGTCATCAGTCTGTTTGCGGCTCCGGGTGGCAAGCGGTTGCAGAGTGGCTCTACTTATGGGCGATCGCCCGCTGGTTACGGAGCCTGGTATGCCTTCATGGAGTCGAGAGGTGTGACCATTCACCGCTGGCAGAAACCGTTAAAGTCACTGTTTCAGCCCGATGAGCCAAAAACGCCTGCGATCGAAACCCTAAATTCAGACGATCCAGATACGGGTACAATCTCAGCAACGCTCTTTGCCTCTCCACGTCTCCTTTCCACAGCTCGCCCTCTCCGCCTCTCCAAGTCTTCCGCTCCTGCAACCCCTATCACCTTGTTGCAAGTGCTGACCGATGAAACTGCCTCAATGTCAGGTGAGAGCATTGCTTGGGTAGAGCGCGGTAACGTTCTGGTACAACTGGGTGGGCGATGGCGGGCAACCAAGGCGCCGTTTGACAGCACGATCGCCAGTCCTGTGGGTAACGTTCGCCTTCAAACGAGTCGTCGCGGCACTAAAGCGGTGATGGACAACCGCGATGAGCCAGTGCTGTCCGATGCTTTTGGCTCAGTCGTTTTACAGCGAACGATCGGACGCGGGCGGGTAATTTCTGCCTCAACGCCTCATTTTGCTGCCAACGCGTATCAGGATGCTCCTGGTAACTTTGAGTTTCTAGCAAAGCTCGTCATTGAGCCAGGGATGCAAATTTGGGTAGACGAATACTCGCACGGGTATAAAGATGCAGAAGTGATCAAGCAAGATGCTGGCAATCTTATCGGCTACCTTGTCAAGACACCGTTGCTTTTGGTGGCATTGCAAGCAGCCGTCATTCTCCTGGTGTTAGTCTGGGGTCAAAATCGTCGGTTGGGTCCTGCGATCGCCCTCCCCACTCCACCCATCGACAATAGCGAGGCATATATTCAGGCAATGGCAGCCGTATTGCGTAAAGCTGAAAGCAGCCAATTCGTCGTCAACACCGTTTGTAAAGCAGAGCAGCTTGACGTGCAAAAAGCCCTTGGCTTAGGCACAGAACCCCTTCCCCTAACAGCGTTGCTCAATGCCTGGACACAACAAACTGGACAGCCCGCCTCTGTTTTAGAAGCAGCACTGAACCCGACCAAACGTCCACGCCGAGTTTCTGAGTCAGAATTGTTAGCGTGGTTAAATGCTATGCAGACCGTAAAACGACAGCTAGGAGGAGCGAAATTTTGAGTTTTGAGTTTTGAGTTTTGAGTTACCCCCTCACTCCCTCACTTCCTCACTCCCTCACTCCCTCACTCCCTCACCCCTCACCCCTCACCGTCTCATGCCCGAACTCAACGCCGCCTTCGATCGCCTCTCCCAAGCTTTGAGCCAAGTAGTTGTGGGGCAAACTGCCCTGGTGCAGCAGTTTATGGTGGCGCTGCTGGCAGGAGGGCACGTCATTTTGGAAGGCGTACCAGGGACGGGCAAGACGCTGCTGGTGAAAGTGTTGGCGCAACTGGTGCAGGCAGAGTTTCGCCGCATTCAACTTACGCCCGACATTCTGCCCTCTGATATCTTGGGGACGAATATCTTTGACCTCAACACACGCAGCTTCACGCTAAAAAAAGGCCCTATTTTTACCGAAGTTTTGCTGGCGGATGAAGTCAACCGGACACCGCCGAAAACTCAGGCAGCACTGCTGGAAGCAATGGAAGAACAGCAGGTCACGCTAGATGGGCAAAGTTTAGCGCTACCTGATTTGTTCTGGGTGATTGCCACGCAGAACTCGCTGGAGTTTGAAGGCACCTACCCCCTGCCAGAAGCACAGCTCGATCGCTTCCTCTTCAAGCTCATCGTGGACTATCCTGACCCGAAAGCCGAAAAACAAATGTTGCTCAATAGCCAGGCAGGGCTGCAAACCAAGCGGCTCGATTTGGCGAAGCTGAAACCACTCCTGTCCGTTGAGCAAATTCTGGGCGCACGACAGGCGGTACGATCGGTGAAGGTAGCTGACCCTGTGATCGATTATTTGCTGGCGTTAGTGCAGCGATCGCGCCAGCACCCCGATTTGGCACTGGGCGCATCGCCGCGATCGGCGGTTGCATGGCTCCAGGCAAGTAAAGCCAACGCCTGGTTGAGTGGACGCGATTTTGTGACACCCGACGACATTAAAGCGGTCGCTCCACCCACCCTACGCCACCGCTTTATCCTGCGTCCCGAAGCGCAACTGGACGGACTCCACGTTGATGCGGTCATTAGCGCTCTTCTAAGCCAGGTTTCCGTGCCGCGTTGATTGAGTAATGGTGCCCAGTTTGAGTCTTCGGTTTCAAGGCGAACTAGCGTGACCCAGACCCGTCATACGAACAAAATGCCTGCAATGCCGCAAACTCAGCGGTCAGAGGTGTAGTCCTATGGAACGTCTCCTCAGTGCATTCGTCACCCATTGATGCAGGGCTGTCAAATTAGGTTGCCGCTAGCGACGTGTCGCACTGTCACCCTGGTACACAAAACCACAGTTGCGGAAGTCGCTTGACCGAGCCAACACGCTGTATGCGCTTACGCACTCATTCTGGGTAATCTACGATCGTCACGGCTCGATCGCCAGCCGACTAAATCTGCCTTAGGGTTCCTCGTGTGCTGCCATTTGAATTTATCGTTACGGGTAAACCAGTTTCGCACCAGGCGAAAGATCGAAAGCGAGTTCAGGCGTGGAAGACAACCGTCCGCAGTGTGGCTGAAGCCTGCTGGAAGGCTGGCAGCCCGACTGGAGAGTCATTGCGAGTCGTGATCACGCACTACTACAATGTCGAAGCTGGCAATGAAGAAGGGGTTCCCGATAGTGACAATATTGTGAAGCCTGTAAGAGACGCTTTAAATGGAGTAATCTATGTAGATGACTACCAAATCACCGATTTTGTCAGTCGTCGCCGCAGTTTGAATGGCTCATTCCGCATCAAAGGGATGTCGCCTGTGCTAGCGGAGGGGTTTTGTAAGGGTGAAGAGTTCTTACACATTCGGGTAGAGGCAGCACCTGACCCGATGAGTCTAGACTAAAATCGAAGTCTAGAGAGTAAAACTGCATAGCGGTTCTTAAGGTTGTGGTTTTTGTTTGAGTCACTATGAGCAACCCTGCAAGTCAAAACCAATTAGAACATCGGCGGCTCGTGAAGCTGGCACGGGAATACAAGGAGAAAGGGTATGACGTGATCCTGCATCCGTCTTCCCAGGATTTGCCGCCAGCACTAGCGAAATGTCCGTTTGGCTTGATTGCTGAGGGAAACGATCGCACGATCGCCGTCGAGGTTCGTACGCGAGAAACCTTGACGCTAAACGGCTCGGAAGATTTACGCCGCATGACTGATCTGGTGCAGCAGCAACCAGGCTGGGAGTTTGAATTAGTCATTACGAATCCTCGCAAGAAGGCAAGCTAAAGCGCTGTTCTGCTTTCTCGCCTATCTTCTGTTGCTTCAGCTCACTGAAGGGATCCGCATCACAAAACTAATCGGAACTGGGTACCAGCGCACTTGCTTGATAACAGATACCCGCCTGCTTAAACCGACGTAACGCTTCACCCAGGCGATCGCACTCGGCGATTAAGCTGATGCGGACGTAGCCTTCACCCCCACTGCCGAACGCGTTGCCTGGAGTGACGACCACACCCGTTTCTTGCAGCACAGAGAGCGCAAAATCTGTAGAGCCAATGCCGGGAGGGCAGGCAACCCAGAGGTACATCGTGGCGCTCGGTTTGGGCACCGTCCAGCCTAGTTCAGCCAACCCTTGGATCAGAAAGTCGCGGCGGGTACGATAGCGTGCCTGGACTTCGTGTAGATACACATCAGGAAGCTGGAGTGCTGTTTCTGCTGCCGTTTGCAACGCTGCAAAAATGCCATAATCCAGGTTTGTCTTCAAAGTGCGTAACCCTTGCACAATGTGGCGATTGCCGACCACAAAGCCAACTCGCCAGCCCGCCATATTGTACGTTTTGGATAGTGTATGAAACTCGACCCCAATCTCCTTCGCGCCGGGGATTTCGAGTAGGCTGGTGGGCTGGTAGCCGTCGAAAGCCAACTCAGCGTAGCAAAGGTCGTGCACTAACAAAATTTCGTAGTGGCGGGCAAAGGCAACCATTTCTTCAAAAAATTCGCGGGGTGCCGTCGCCGCTGTGGGGTTGCTGGGGTAGTTGAAGTAGAGAATTTTTGCCTGCTTGGCGATCGCATCGGGAATGGCGGCAATATCAATCAACCAGCCGTTTTCAGGCTTCAGTATCAGACTATGAATGTTCGCGCCTGCAATGAGCGGACCGCGGAAGTGCGCCGGATAGGCAGGACTGGGCACCAAGACCAAATCGCCAGGATTCACATACGCCAACGCCAGATGCGTTAACCCTTCTTTCGACCCCAGCAATGGCAACGCTTCGCCCTCTGGGTCTAGCTTGACGTTATAGCGTCGGTAATACCAATCCGTAATCGTGCGCCGGAAGCTGGCAGTGCCTTCAAACGGTGGATAGCCGTGATTTGCAGGATTTTGCAGCGCCGCGATCGCCGCCTCTACTACTGGCTGTGGCGTGGGTCCATCGGGATTGCCCATCCCTAGATCAATCAGATCAAGTCCTTGCTCCCTGGCACGCAGCTTCAATTCTTCCAGGCGGGCAAAGACGTAAGGCGGCAGTGAACCCAGGCGATCGGCAGGTTTAATCCAGTCTAGTTTCATGTCGTCACCCCATCAGTGGAGAGAGGAGTCGGCTGATCACTCCTCACCCTCTCCTCACTTCTTACACCCACAGGAGCCGTCGTGGAGACCATTGCTGCCATTAATTGCGTCGGTTCTACCGCGAAGGGGAGGCGGTGAATATCGGACTGGTCTGCACAGGCGACGGTTGCTGCTTGCTGTAAGTCTGCGAGTGCAATGTCCGCCAAGCCCAAATCGTAGAGACTTTTAGGTAGCCCAATGTCGCCATAAAACTTCAGCAACTGCTGGCGGGCTGTGGCAGCAAGCTGATTGCCTTGAACAATTTCTTCCAGCCGCAGTTGCACCAGGATGCCATAAGCCACTTTCTCACCGTGTAAGGTGCCGTGACTTGCAAGCAAATGTGTCAAGCCATTGTGAACCGCGTGAGCAGCCACAGTACGGCATTGAGCACCGCCCAACCCACCAATCATGCCTGCCATCAGCACGGTGGCATCGACAACTTCCTGCCAGGTTTGCCCACCCGGCTCTTGAAGGGCGATCGCAGATGTTTGAAAGAGAATATCACGCAACACTCGTGCCTGCTGTACGGCTGCGATGATCAGCGTTTGTTGAGCGTGTCCGCTGCTGACGGAGGCTTCATACCATTTGGCGATCGCATCCCCAATGCCAGCTACCAACGTGCGTTGGGGAGCCGTTTGTACGACATCGTAGTCCAGCACCAGCAGATCAGGGCAGCGCGTTAACGCCACATCAGACTGAAACGCGCCCTGCTCTGAGTACACATTAGAGAGCGCTGTCCAGGCGGCACAGGTAGCGGCTGATGTCGGAATCGTGACGACCGGAAGATGGTGCTGATGCGCCACTAGCTTGGCAGTATCAAGCGCTTTGCCCCCACCAACGCCAATCACAACGTCGGCTTGATGCTGATCAACGACCTGATGCAGAGCCGCCAGAATGGTCTCGCTACATTCAGGGTTGTAAGACTTCCAGATCACCTGAAGCTTTTCGTGCTCCAGTAAAGGCTGCAACTGCGGCTGCACACCAGTAAGGGATTGATTCCCGCCGATGACTAACGGACGTTGCCCTAAGTGCGCGATCGCTCCACCCACCTGAGACAACACCCCTCGACCGCGCAACACTTGGGCTGGAGCGATCGTAAGCGCGGGTTGAACAATGGTTGAGTTAGACATAGCAAAATCGAGTTTAAACGCGAGACAAAAAACGATAGCTGGTGCGTCTTACCAGTTTAAAGTAAATGTCAGAAGCTTGTAGCTCACACTCAGGCTGACGGTTGAGGCAAACGTGCCAATTGTTCGCGATCGAGTTCGACGATCGGCTGGTCGGTGGGAGAGGCAAGGGAAGGCTTAATCTGGCCCAGGTAAACGGGCTGGGAAACCCCTGGCTCTGGATGCAACACCGCTCGTGCGCGAATGGTCATTGTCGCGTCGCCCTGTGAGAGCCGTCCAGTTGAATAGAGATCGACGGCTGCCTGCCGCAATGTAGCGTCCAGTTGGGTTTCAGTAATGGTGGGCGGCACGACGATGACCACTTGAGAAGCGCCAGAGTCAAAGACCCGTACAAACTTCACGGCTCCAGGAATCTGGGGACGATCGTGCAGCCCTAACCCAAGCGCAAACAACCCGCCTGTTAGCACACTCATGAAGCCTGTAATGCCCACCAAACGAAAGCGAATGCCCCACTTTGACACCAAGCCCAAAAGCATCAGGGCAGCACACAACAGGGTGAAGTAGCCTGACCAGATGGCGATCGTAACCAGTGAAAGACCAAACATGCGATTCAAAAAGAAGGAGCGACGAACTAAGCCTCAGACAACCAGACTTTGACCCGCTCTAGGCTTTGCCAGCCTGGTTTGCGTACAAAGCCATCTTCAATATTTTGTGCAACTTCCTCACGCAGTTCTGGAACCGCCATCACAAGCTGTTGCACAATTTCGATATGCTGCCGCACCCCTTTTTTAGAGGTTTCCAGCATCGCCAGTACCAAATTCACTCGCGCTTGCGGATCTTGCGGGTTAAGCTTGACCGCCTTTTGTGCGGCATCGTAAGCCTGATTGGGCTTTTCGATCAGTAGGTACAGCCATGCCAGACACGTCCAGGCTGAGCTGCTCTTGCGGGAGCGATCGCACACTTCTTTAAACACTGGAATCAACACCTCAGGCGCTTCACCAGCCTTGTAGCGTTCGATGCCTTCGTCAAAGAGCGAGTCAACGGTTTGAGTCATAAGGGAAAGATAGAAAGTTGCCAGTTTTTAGTTTTTAGCGGTTCAGACTAAAAACTAAAAACTAACCGCCAATAACGGTTGTTCATGCTGAGAATGACTTACCACAGCCGCAGGTTTGATCGGCGTTCGGATTCGTGAATTGGAAGCCACCGCCAATTAAAGCATCGCTGTAGTCCAGCACCAACCCATAAAGGTAGAGCAAGCTCTTCGGGTCGCATACCACTTTGAAGCCTTCGTAGTCATAGACTTCATCAGCCGACTGGATATTGCTTGCCTCTTCAAAGTTCATCGTGTAAGACATACCGGAGCAGCCGCCGCCCCTCACGCCAACACGTAGGCACAAATCCTGCCCCTGCTTTTCCCGAAGCAGCAGAACGTGCTTCAGAGCAGCATCTGTCATGAGAATGCCCTGCCGTTGCGATTGTGCTGTCTGCGTCATTGCGTGTAAAGCTCCTTGCCAGTATTCAGTCTTAAACGTGCATACCTATCCATCCATACTATCAGGGATAAATCACACCTGGGCATCGACGTGAAAGGATAGTTGACTAGCAAGGACGGTCAATTTCTTCTAATCTGGAGGCTTAACGCGTTTAACTAACGTCGTGACCCAAAGATTTGGCACGAGCAGACAGGACGGCTGTCGGAAGCAGATTAGTGTTTAAGATGAATATCTGCTGCTCATACAGTTCTGCCAGTCTTGGTCGTTTCTCTAGCCTTCACTGCTCCTGATTTTTATGACTGCGCTTAACCTCTCAACCCGTCGTCGCCTTCAGCAACTGCCGCAAATTGCCAGCGTTTGGGAAGGCGATCGCCGTCCGTTGGTGTCTGGCATTCCTTCAACTGTGGATTGGGCGGATGCTGGAACCGATCCGCAGCCAAATGGCGAATGTATTCTCTGGGTTGATGGCTCGCAGGGGATGGTGCGGGCAATGGATGTCGTCACGCCCGATACAGGTACAGAAGCTGTCGTCCGTACGCTGCTGCGGGCAATGGAGTATCCCCATAATCCCAACAGTCCAGCGCGTCCTCAAAAAATTGTGGTCAGCGATCGCGAGCTGCTGTTCTTCCTACGGGGTGTCCTGCAAGATCTGGATATCGTGCTGGACTACGTACCCTCCCTGCCGCTCATCGACGAGATCTTTCGAGGTTTCCAGGATGCAGTCAGCAGCCGTCCGCCCCAGTTGCCACCGCAACACGCTGAAGACTTATCGAACCGGGCGATCGACATCTGGCACGATGCCCCCTGGGATACTTTCTCCGATCATCAAATTTTGGCGATCGAGATTAACCGATGGGATCTGACCACGCTTTATGCCTCCGTCATGGGCATGTTGGGCATGGAGTTTGGGGTGTTGTTCTATCGCTCGCTCGATTCTCTCAAGCGCTTTCGGCAGCGAGTGCTGGCAAATGAATCGCTTGAAGCGATGGAGGAGGCATTTTTAGGACAAGACTGCCTCTTTGTGACGTTTGAAAGCGATCGTGACGACGATGAGGACGATATCGACCTCTCGACCTTGCCGATCGACGCGATTGAACCCGTCTTTGGTAACCTGCATCCTTTAGAAGGGCTGCGATCGTTCTTGTACGACGAAGAAGCGGCTGCCCTGCTCGTCGCGCTGGAGGCACTCCATCGCTTTCTCCGTCAACACCACTCAAAATTCGGGCAGGATGACTTTCCAGCCGTGAGCAGCCGTTACCGCATTCCTTTGCCCTACGATGAGGCAGACAAAACGGCACAGGTCTCCATTAAAGTTTCAACGCTGCCCGACCTTGCCGATGAACTGCTTGCAATGGCAGATGGTGAAGTCATGGACGATGCGGATTATCCCATTGTGCGGGATGATCTGGTGCCAGCAAACTCGTTTTTGAGCCTGGGTGTGGTGCCGTGGGACATGCTAGACGTTTTGCGATCGGGTGCGGCAGAACACCACCAACTGCAAGACGTAAAGGCTGCGGGAGATGGCTTTCCAGTCGTGATGATTCAGACCTCACGACCGAAAGCAAAAATCTTGATTGAAGCGCTCAAAGCAGCCGGAGGACTGCAAACCATTTGCTTTAATCCAGGGGCAGACCCATTTGAAAGCGAACAATACGATCTGGGGCTCTTTCAAACCGGGAATGGTGAGCTGCACTTGTTTGGCGAATTCGGTGGCAGCGATCCAGTCCACATGGCTGCTCGCAAAAAGTGGGATCAGCGCTGCAAGAAAACCAATGGCTGCTGTGGCTTAATTATTGCCAAAGGGCTAACGGGAGCCAGTCGGGGCAATCCTCAATTCAAAGACATGCTCGCACTGTTTGAAGCTCGCTCACTGACCGCAAAAGAGCTAGGCTTAGGGACGCTCCAGCTCCAGTTGGCAGCAGATTTGCTGTAAGGGCGATCGCGTTACTGACCAACATTGCCCATCCGATTTTGGGCTCTAGTACGCTCTTTGCTAATTTGCTTAGTTAAACCGGGCGGCAATTGATTCTGTTTTGCCAACGCTTTATCAAAATACGCCAAGCTACCGCGATTGTCACCCTGACGCACGAGAATTTGTGCCTTCAGGTAAAGCACATCAGGGTTGTTAGGGGTTGCCTGGAGAGCATTGTCAACGGCGGTGAGTGCCTTCGCAGGTTGATTCAAGTCTCGATAACCCAGCGCAATGCCTCGATAGGCGAGGTAGCGCGGACTCGCGTATTTATCCAGGCGATTGATTGCCTCAGCAGGGCTGGAGAACGGGAGATTGAGGGACACAAACAAATCAATGTAGCCTCGCAGCAGGTTCAGCTCTGGATCACTTGCGTCTACTTTTTCGGCAGCGTCCATGTACTTGAAGGCTTGTTGGATTTCACCCAGCGCTTGAGGGGTGCCCTTCACCGTGCCGTCTTTGCTAAAAATATAGGCACTTTCTAGAAAATGTCCTACTGCCTGATAAAGGTTGCCCCGTAAACGGTCTTTGGCAATGAGTGATGCGCCCGTTTGCTGAGTTTGGGTAGCATAGGCTTTGAACTTGTCTAGCAGTGCTGGTTTTTTCGCATCGTCCTTTTCACCCTCCCAGGCAATATAGGCTAGTGATGCTCGGAGCGCCTGAGTCAGTGGCTCGTTAGCATCTGCCTGCTGAGCCTCCTTGTCAGCTTTGAAGTAGTCTCCTTGCTCAAACAGGGCTTTAAATGCGGCTTCGGTGCGATCGCTAATCGGTCTAGCATTCGTCGTCCGAAACGGATCTTTTGCCAGAGAGGGACTTGCCCATAGGCTCAATGAAAGAAGCGCGGCATTGGCAACAGGCAACAGTCGTTGGGAGACAGCTTGCGAAAGGGAAGTCAACTTAGCAGCCATAATAGTCCGGTTAATCACGTTCAAGAAGTCAATGCGTTTGAGAAGTCAGTGCGTTCGAGAAGTCAATACCGAGAAATCAATACTAACTTGGAACCAAGTTAGTTAGAGTGATAAAGCCAACCCCCGCTTTGGCAAGAGTCCCGCTACTGCTTAAGAAGACCCCTTATGGAAATCCTGTGGAGGGTCGCTAGTAGGAAGTTCTAGCGGGTAAACACTGTGACGCGATTGCCAGAAGCAAGTTCCAGTCACTTGTCACGATCGTCTTTTTCTTTACCACTCAAACGGAATGCTCCAGCTCAGAAACCTGACCTATCATCCACCTGCCAGCCATACCGCCATTTTGAACGCTGTCAACTTTCAGATTGCGCCGCAGCAGATGGGTTTGGTCATTGGTCCCAGTGGATCGGGCAAAAGTACGCTCTTAGAAATTCTGGCAGGGCTAGCAGAAAAGACGGGGGGCGATATTTTCTGGCGTGACCAGGAGCTGATTCCACTTCAGCTACAGCAACTCAGCGGCTTGGTATTTCAGTTTCCAGAGCGCCATTTTTGCGGCAGCAGCATTTTAGAAGAGCTGCGGTTGGGGCATCCAGAATTGACCAGCGATCGCATTGAACAAGCCCTGACCGAAGTGGGACTCACTCATCTTCCCCTTCATACCTCACCAAATGCACTCAGCGGTGGGCAACAGCGCCGTCTTGCCTTTGCCGTCCAGTTAATCCGCCAACCAAACCTACTCTTGCTCGACGAACCGACTGCCGGACTAGACTGGTCAATGCGTCAACAATTGATTGGTCTGCTGGCGAAGCTCAAAGCTCACTGGAGTTTGCTTGTCGTTTCTCATGATGCGGGTGAATTGGTAGACATTGCTGACCAGTGCTGGACGTTGAGTCACGGTGAACTGACTGCTGTTCAGCCAGACGAATTGAAAGCTGGTACGAGACGATCAGAGGTGGCGCTTTAAAGCTAGGGATTAGGGATTAGGGATTAGGGATTAGGGGCATGATGGAGCAAGAAGGAGAGGGAAACACAGAAGCGTCTGGTGCCTTTGAGCATGGGGCTAAATTTCCGTCTGTGGATCTGATGCTTGAGCCTCGATCGCCCCTGCTACCTTTGATGGAAGGACTCTGGCAATTGACGCTTGCTTGGCAACCAGATGAACACCAGCAAGCGCAACTTCAACAGCTTTATGCCTTCACGCTGGCAGGCAATCGTCAATTCAACCTCACGCGCATCACAGAACCAGCGGAGTTTTGGGAGAAGCATCTGTGGGATTCGCTGCGGGGAGTGCAGCGGTTGTTGGAGAACGAGGCAGAAGGCAGAGGGCAAAAGGCAGAAGGTGAGGGGCAGAAGGTAGAAGGTGAAGAGCAAGAGAATTATTTAACTCAAAACTCAAAACTCAAAACTCAAAACTCTTTTTTGAAGGTCATCGACATCGGCACAGGTGCTGGCTTTCCGGGGTTGCCCGTAGCGATCGCCCAACCCAACTGGACAGTTACGTTATTGGACGCGACGCGCAAAAAAATTACCTTTATCGATCAGGTACTTGCCCAATTGGGAATTGCTAACGCCACAACGTTAGTCGATCGAGTCGAGCAGGTTGGGCGACAGAAACACCAGCGCCAATCCTATGATCTTGCACTCATTCGAGCCGTAGCAGCAGCCCCAGTTTGCGCTGAATATGCACTGCCGCTATTGAAAATTGGCGGTTCAGCCGTACTCTATCGTGGACAGTGGACAGAGGCGGAAACAAGAGCGCTGGAATCTGCGGTTGCTGTTTTGGGTGGCGCGATCGACAAGATCGAAGCCTTCACGACTCCCTTGACGCAGGGCGATCGTCACTGCATCTACCTGAAAAAGATCGCACCGACACCCAACGAATTTCCACGCGCGAGCGGCGTTCCAGCACAGAAGCCTCTTGGATCGTAGTTTATGAAGTCACTGAGCTTGAGATTTAGCTTATGTATGGATACAGATGTGAGTGCTGTGAGGGAACTGTTCACCCCCGCACCGTCAAGCGCGAGGTATTTAATCACAAAAATGGGTTTGTCATTCTTGAAGATGTGACGATCGGTGTCTGTGATACCTGTGGCAATCGGTACTACTCAGCCGATATTCTTCACGCGGTTCATGCAATCGCTACTGGAGCAAAAGCACCTGAAAGAACCGAACCGATTCCTGTTGCTCATTTAGAATCGGCATAGACAGCGCGATCGGCGTTCCAGCACAGAAGCCGCTTGGATCGCAGGATGAGGCTGGAATCGCTTAAGAGACTGTGTTTTATCGTTTAGGAAAAAACATGAGCTATTGGTCATCGCGCCACCAACAACCAACAACCAACAACTATTAGTGTCGTCCACTCGGTCGGCGAGAGACGGGCGATCGCGCACCTGATCGTTCACCATCAGCGTGCCGTGCCGTGCGGGGCTGAGGGGCAGTTTGGGGCGATCGGGAGGGAGCACGATCGGGACGTTTGCCACGAGAGGCTTGTCCGCGTTGCCC
>JACMKO010000266.1 GCA_014380065.1 Leptolyngbya sp. ES-bin-22
CTAGCTGCGCGATCGCCACCGCAATTGCCTGTTTATCACCATCAGTTGCCAACAAACCGCGATTCTTGCCTGCGATCGTCTTTAACAATGCCGCTTTACCAATCATCTTTACGAAGCTCCAGGGATAACGGTTTAAGTTAAGGTTCTTTTTTACGGATGGCTTTACGAGTTGGGTGAAACTTAATGCAAGAGGCGACAGGATCGCGACTCATATCACATACTTATGGTGTGACTGCTTGAAGCCGCAAAAAACTCTTGCAATTCCTCTCTATGGTGATACACTCTGGTTGTTTCATCCGTAAAGTCGGAGATGTCGTCCGATTATGGCTAAGATTTGAATAGAACCGATCGCATGACTAAAATCCAACACAAGTACGCATGACATACAATCCCTCCCTCCGTGAAGAACCCCGCAGCCAACGAGCCGCTGTCATTCCGCTCAAGCAGGAAGCATCCATTTTAGACTGGCTTGAAAGTACGGGACGTTTGCTGGCACGTGATGTCCAGGAAGTGAGTTTCCGCGAGGCAGATGGCGAAGAGCTCAATGATCTCATGGCAGGCGAAGACAACAGTTTTGACATTGATGATGACGATGATGATTTGGAGTTGGAAGACTAGAGCAGCCTGTCTTGCTCAAGTCTAAACGTCCGAATTTTGACAGTGAGCGCGTGTGTCTAATGTGTGGAGTGAAGTGAGAGTTTCGTGGACGCTAAGTTATTTTCAACTCAAACGTTAAATCTGTCGGGGATGCGGCTGTTCGTTCTGTTAGCAATCGGTCTCAGTACTTTTGCTCTGGTTGCCGATGAAGTAGCGGGACGATCGCTGTCACAGGTCTTTTCTTTGACCCTACCGTTCTGGTTTTGTGCTGTAGCCGTTGCTGGTCTTGGTTTTTGGGCTGTTCCTTTGCTGAAGGCGCTTAAAGCTGGTCAGGTCATCCGCGAAGATGGTCCGAAATCTCATCTGAAGAAAGCTGGAACGCCGACGATGGGCGGCATCTTCTTTCTGCCGATCGCGTTGCTAGTGGCGATCGTGTGGTCTGGGTTTGCAGCGCCAGTTGTTGCAGTTTCAGCGGTAACGTTTGCCTATGGCGCGATCGGCTGGATTGACGACTGGCAAATCATTCGCGGCTGTTCTAATAAAGGCATCACGCCTCGCATGAAGCTGCTGCTGCAAGTTGGAGTCGGGGCGCTGTTTTGCCTCTGGTTAGCCTGGACGCAGCCCGCTACGATCACCACGATCGCGCTGCCTTTTGGTTTGATGTTGCCGCTAGGGTTGCTTTTCTGGCTGGTGGCAATCTTTGTGCTGACGGCAGAAAGCAACGCTACCAATTTGACTGACGGGGTTGATGGCTTGGCAGGGGGCACCGTTGCGATCGCCCTTTTAGGCTTAGGTGCTTTCATTGCGCCAACTTCACCAAACTTAATGCTGTTCTGCGCCTGCTTAAGTGGGAGTTGCCTGGGGTTCTTGCTGCACAACCGCAACCCGGCGCGTGTCTTCATGGGCAACACAGGTTCAACGGCGCTAGGTGGGGCGCTTGCGGCTGTGGCGTTGATGACCAATAGCCTTTTTGCGCTGCTGATTTTGAGCGGTCTGTTTTTAGTCGAAACTCTTTCAGTGATGATTCAGGTTGGCTACTACAAAGCCACTAAAGGTCCAGACGGCATCGGTAAGCGCTTCTTCAAGATGTCTCCGTATCACAACCATCTAGAGCTTTCGGGCTGGTCTGAAACTCGCATTGTTGCTGCCTTTTACGTCATTGCAGGCTTGCTGTCGTTTGTAACGCTGGCACTCTGCTGACAAAGCGCCAGCTTTTTAATTAGAGGACGCAAAGCGTTTAGCTTGCGTCCTTGCACTATCAAGCAGCTTTTCTTATCAGGCAGTTTCTAAAACGGTTGCTCAAGGCTGGTGTGGCTAGAGCGAGATCTGTTATTATATTGTTCCATCACCTGGAGAGGTGGCTGAGTGGTCGAAAGCGGCAGATTGCTAATCTGTTGTACGAATCGTAAGACCGTACCGAGGGTTCGAATCCCTCCCTCTCCGTTTTCAATCAAAGTCTAGGTAAGCGTTACGCTCCTTTAGAGTCGAATGTCTGCTTCAACGGTTGAGGCTAACTTGCGGCAAAAAGGTATCAAGCGCCGATGAAGTCATCATGATTTTTTGTCTGCTGGTGACATTCCACCGGATTGGCTTTGCGCCGCCTGAATGGATCAAAGGACAACTGCAATCGCGCCCATCATGTGGAATATGCTTCGCTTCTACCCAGCTACGTCCTGGTGCAAACGGTGGTTTAGTCTTGCCCTGGTACTTTTGCTTGGTACAGGATGCTCTCGGCTCCTGCAACCGCAGCCATTGAAGGACATTAATTTGCAGTTCGCTGTGGATGATACGCTGCCTGGGGTTTATACGATCGCGGGTAACACCAACCTGCCAGAGAAAACTCAGATTATGGTTGCCGCGATTCGCTATCTCTATCCAGCCAAACCCGCTTCAAAAAATTTTAATCCTAACCCGACGTACGCCGTTTTGGCGTACCAACCAGCAGAGGTGAACCGTGGGAAATGGCAGACCACACTGAACTTATGGGAGACAGGAGCGGATGGTCGATTTCAGGAATCATGGCAGCTTGATCAGGCAAAACTGAAGCTTGCTCTCGATCCATCAGACAAGGTTGTTTTTCTGGCGACACTCGCCCCAGTCGATGGCAGCGATCAATTGCAGCAGCTAGAGAATCAGCTAGCCAAGCAGAAAATTCAGCTTTCTCGCAAGTTGGTACACGGTACGGCTGATGGTCAGCAATACATCCAGGTGAATCAGACAATGGCGATCGCCCTACCCACAGGCAACACCACGCCCCCCTCCATCCGCCCAGAAGACATTAATGGTGGTTGGGGCAATCGCTTTCTGATTCCCCCTGAGCCTCAAAACCCCATTACGTTAGAACGCCCCAAGGAACGGCGCACCAACGCGCCAGCAACCGCTGAGGAGTTTCTCAGGTAGCAATAGTCTCTACGTTAAGCCTCAAGGCGAGCATAATAGATACCGCACACGATCGCGATCAAATACAGCACTGAACCGAGAAAGAACGCGACCCCCCCAACAAGCTGATCGTGTGCCAGCAGATGTAAATCGAGCAGCAGAAAGTGCCAGTCGTGCAGCACGGCTTCCCCACCCAACAGTGGGAGCGATCGTTCCTGGGCATCCTTGATGTAGATGGAAACATCCCATAGATTCTGCGCCGTCCAGCACAGGGCGATCGCGCCGGCATACATTTGCCGTGTGACCACAAAATAGCCTGCAATCACTGCTGGCACCATGACCTGCATCAGCGAACCACCCAGAATGTGGAGAAACTGTCCAAACCCCGCCAGAATGGTATGCCCAGCTTCGTGAAAGATCAAATTCACGCCATGTAGAAACATCATGACGCGATCGCTGCCCTCCAAAAAGCCGTCTACCGTGTAGTTGGATGCCCCAAAAAGACCGTAAAGCGCTAAAAAAACAACGAATCCAAGCTTGAACGGATGAAACCTGGCAAGAAAATGCCAAACATCGTTGAGCGTGAGGGTAAAGGGTTGCTTGCGGGAACGCGGCGGTTGTCTCAATGTCGCAACTTTGGGCTTTACTGCATCAAGCTGAAGTTCCTGCACCCAGCCCGGTTGATTCGCTGTAGACTGCTTGCCGTTAATGGTGACAGTTGTGATTGCGGTCTGCCGTAGACTTAGAAGTTCGCGTTGAATCAGTGTTGTAGCAACCTGTTGATCGGGAGTCGTCTCCGCTTCCAGGTAAATGTCCAGATGGGTCGCATCGAACACGACGGCAGCAGTGATGTGTTTGTGGGCGATCGCACGACGAACGAGCAGGGTAATCGCCTCGCGATCGCCCTGTTTTGCACGTTGCCTCATGGTTGGCAGTCGATCGGGTTGCGTCATCAAGCTTGCGCCTCCCGGCACCATTGACCCTAAGCGCATTGTTCCCGATTAGGGCTGAAACTAGACGATCGCCACCACAAAACAAATCATAGTTGCCAACACGATCACAAAGCCCAGGTTAAAGAGGTCAGAACGCTTTTTAGCGATAACAGGTAAAGGTGCTGTAAGCGGCTGTGTTAGCTGGTGTGAAGATGCCGAGGGGTGATCGGTAGACTGCACCTCGGCACCTACATTTTGTAGCGGCAGCTCAGATTTAAAAGTAGCTTGAACTTCAAGCAGAGGCTGCTCAAGTGGAAATGTAGCAATCCACAATGGAAAGGCATCACCAACTCGCCACGCGTAAGCTCTAACTTGCGCGATCGCCTCTGGTTGAAGGCGCAGCAACCCCCGACGCATAAACGCAATACAGGTCGCTTGATTTAATGTGGCAGGAGCCTTGAGCATGACCTGAAGACAGTCAGCGTCCAACGTTGCCTTCACCCAGACTTCTTGGGTTTTCAACACGTCGTTCATCAGCGCTGCAATGGCTCCAGCGTCTCCTTGCCTAGCACGGTCGAGCAAGCTCAGTCGAGTAGTCATAGCGTTATGAAGGAAAGGAAAACGATCGCTCCCATTAGCCAATGAGCGATCGTTTGCTTTCATTATAGTACAGATGTACGATTCTGGGTCGGAAGCTGTAGGCGTTCTTAAGCATGTGTGCGTGAGTTGTCTTTAAAGCAACACTGATCGTGCCAACGCTTCAACGGTTAGCGGCTATAGAGCTAAGCACGACAGCTTAGGGAACGATCGCGACTTTCACCACCTGACGCTGCTTCATCGCTTCAAACACCTGTCCTAACTCTGTTAAGGGTTGCTGTTGACTAATCAGAAGTTCAAAGGGTAAGGCGCGGCTGGCTAACAGGTTTAGCGCCGCTCGAACGTACGTCGGCGTATTGTGAAAAACTCCTTTTAAGGTTAACTCGCTGTAGTGGAGTCGTTCTGTATTTACAGTAATACTGGTCTCACGGGGGCAGCCACCGAACAGGTTGACGGTTGCGCCCGGACGCGCACAGGCGATCGCCAGTTCCCAAGCAGACGGGATGCCAGTCGCTTCAATCACTACATCGGCTCCCCAACCATCGGTCAGCTCTCTCACCAACGCTGGCACATCTTCAATCTGACGGTAATGAAACGTTTTTGCAGCGCCCAGCTTTTCGCCAAGCTGTAATCGCTGTTCGCTACCGCCAAACAAAAAGACTTGAGAAAAAGGCTGTTCACCTTTTGGAACTTGGCTGCTATGCCATTCACCCTGTCCTGATGCCAGTGCTGCCACAAACATCAGCCCGATCGCCCCATCGCCCAGAACAACGACCCGATCCCCTGGCTTGACGTTCGATCGTGCCACTCCATGCAGCACACACGCTAGCGGTTCGGTCATAGATGCTAGCGCATAGGGCAGTCCATCGGGAAGCGGCAACAGATTGTGCTGCACGATCGGTGCTGGAATTCTTAGATACTCCGCAAACGTGCCATTGTTAAACAACAGATTTTGACAGAGCGAGTACTCCTCTTTTTTGCAGAAAAAGCAGGACAGGCAAGGGGCGGAATTATTAGCAACGACGCGATCGCCGACCTTCCAAGTGGTAATGTCTTGCCCAATTGCTACAATTTCTCCTGCTGCCTCATGACCAAACAGGGTTGGTGGCTTTAGCATCCGAGCATGTCCACCCCGCCGCCAAACCTTGAGGTCAGTCCCGCATGTAGTTGCCACCCCGACTCGTACAACAACCTCTCCCGCCTCTGGAGTTGGGTCTTCAACCGTTTCCAACCGCAAATCTTCTTGACCGTACAATAGTGCTGCTAGCAACGCTCTTTTACTCTGTTGATCCAATAACCACCCATATTACTGGTTTATCTAGCCATAACCAGACTGACTGTTGCAGAGTTGTATTTAGAACGTGACCTTGTGTCATTGCTATGGGCACACTTGAATAACATCCACAGAAAGCATTAAAAGCCATGAAAATCAAACAGTGTTTAGGTACAGGGTTAGGATTAGCGATCGTCTTGAGTTCTGCATCTGTGGTAGAAGCGCGAGGGCAAGGCGCGGGAACTGGATATTCGCCGTCCAAAGATGGAACCTACTGTTCCAGCAAACTGCTTGCTCAAGATGCCAAAGCACGGATTAATCTGCGGGAAGGACCTGACACCGCTTACAAAGCTCGCCACTATGGACTTCCAGGAGACCGAGTTGACTTCTTACGTCAAAATAGTGATCCCAAGCAATGGATGAGCCGCAAAGACAGGAGTGGAAAGGTTTGGTATCAGGTAGGCTTTCCTACAAGTCGTGCGTATGGCTGGGTACGTGCAGATTTTGTCCAACTTCCTCCTGTAGAATGTCGGGACTAAAGCCTTTCTAACCTGGTTGAAGCCAATTAATGAATGCTTTCACGGTTCAAGGGATTGCATACGCCAAATATTAAGGGACTTCCAGGGAATTAATCATCACAGTTCCAAGCTATGCTATCTGCTCTTGCCGAGAGGTTTCAGCATTCTGGGATGATTTGAAAATTGAAAGTCCATAGTCAAAATGTTTTTTAGCTGAACCTGACATAAGACGGTGAAAGGTTGAGCTTAGTCGAACCCTATCTGAATCAGTTTACTATTCGACTCTACATGCAAAAAGCGCTCCCTCATTTGAGGGAGCGCTTTTGAACTAACTCAGACCGTCAAACAGTCAGAAATTAACCGTTGATGGAAGGAGCCGAGAGCGC
>JACMKO010000267.1 GCA_014380065.1 Leptolyngbya sp. ES-bin-22
AAAGGTCATGAGTACGGTGCGATCGGGGTCAGGTTTCAAGCCAAACGTCTCGCGCAGTTGTTCAACGCTGTAACGCGGAGTACCACCAGTTAGCCCCACATCGGTCATGGTGGGAAAGGCGCTCATCGACTCGTGTAGTGGCAGCCGAAACAGACGATCGCACTTGCTAAAGCATTCGCCAATCCAATCTGCCATCTCTACAAATTCGCCGCCCCAGGGACGATAGATAAAATCCCAGCCAAAATTGCTCATCATCCAGCAAGGCACCTGGGCAGCCTTTGCCAGCAGCGTTGCCAGCGGCGGAATGTCTGCCAGAATCAACCCCACCCGGTTCTGCTTGATGAAGTTCACTTCGGAGGCAATGAGGCTGTTTTGCTGTGCCCGTAGCTGTTGCAACCGTTCCAGCGTCGCAGGTTTGTCCATCGTGACGCTATCGGTTTGCAGAATACCGACATCAAAGCCTCTAGGACGGTGGATAAAATCTGTCTGAATATAAGCCTCTAGCAGCCAGCGCGGTGCTGTCGTCACCAAAATAATCAGCATGTCAGGGCACAACCGCTGGATTTCAGCCGCAACAGATGCAGCACGGGTTGCATGACCAAACCCATGATTGGTAATTGCGATATAAAGAATTGGTTTGGGCATACAGAAGGGTGTGGGCGATCGCAAAGCGGCGTTGGCAGCAGCCAGGCATTACCAGACAACGCTAGCCTAACGTCTGGATGATGGCAATCTAGCAATCTAGCTTACTCATTCGAGTACGAATGCGGTATCAATCTATACGTTTACTAAGTCATAATTAATCGTAGTGTGCGGGAAATGCTGGGTATATAAAGTAGGGTGTTCACCACAATCATTAACACTAAGCTGAACCATGACGTATGTTTACAGAAGCTTTTTACACCAACTTAGTGCCAATCAAAAAGTTTTCTGACATCACAGATCCAGAAAACTTTATGCCCCTACCCAACGATTGGTATATTCTCATCACAGACATCGTTGAGTCAACCAAAGCGATCGAGCAAGGTCGTTATAAAGATGTGAATCTACTCGGCGCTTGCTCCATTATTGCTGTATTGAACATCGCACAAAAAATTGATATTCCCTATGTTTTTGGTGGCGATGGAGCCTCCATTGCGATCCCACCCATCCTGTATGCAGGCGCAAAAAAAGCGTTGCTTAGCATTCAGCAACTGGCTAAGTCAGAGTTTAATTTAGAGTTGCGTGCCGGTATTGTACCCGTATCAGTTGTCATGGCTGCTGGCTATGCAGTCAACATAACCAAACTGAGAGTTTCAGAAAACTATCAACAAGCATTTTTTACAGGGGGCGGGCTTACATATGCCACCGAGCTTGTCAAAGACCCTGGTGATGTTAATCTTTATCGCTTACAAAAGTCTGATGAGTTTTTAAGCGTTGATTTATCAGGCTTAGAGTGTCGCTGGCAGGATATTCCCAGTCAGCATGAAGAAATTCTCAGCCTCATCATTTTAGAGACAGGGCATCATCTTCAGAGCGTTGGCAACACCTATAAAAACGTCATCAACCAAATCGAAATCATTTACGGCAACGATCTAAGCTACCATCCAGTCTCCGATGAAAATATTAATCTTACTTTTCAAACTAAGCACTTAATTAAAGAAACTAAACTACGCGCTAAATCGAGCCAATGGCTCGATCGGCATCTCTATCTGTGGAAGATTAAACTAGAAAATTTTCTGGGGCTGATTTTTATGAAGTTCAAACTCAAAATCGGCAAGATGGACTGGGGCATGTATAAAAAGACGTTGACAGAAGCCACCGATTATCGAAAATTTGACGATATGCTGCGCATGGTGATGTCTGGCACAACAACACAACGAGAACAGCTCGTTAACTATTTGGAAGCGCAGTACAAAGCAGGTCATTTGGTCTACGGCACCCATGTCTCCGATCGCGCCTTGATGACGTGCCTGGTTTTTGAGTACAACGGACCCCAAGTTCACTTCATTGATGGTGCCGACGGCGGTTACACGCTGGCAGCAAAAGCGCTGAAAGCCAGAATGCATCGCAAAGTGCTGAATTGGGGCACCTATATCTCACTCAGTCGTCGCCAGAGACAGTTGCCAACAGAGCCGTCGATCGAGGGTTGAGTGGGGACGTTACATGTAACGTCCCTACAGAATGCCGCTCCTGCTTCTTGCCATATGCAATGATGCGCCTACGTAAACTGTCGAATGGCTTCCACTAATTGCTCGATCTCTGATGCCAATGTGAGGTAATGGATACAAGCACGCACACAATCCGGTTCAAGAATCACGCGAATCATGCAGCCGTTTGCCTCTAGAAACTTCACTAATTGGCTATGAGACTTGCCCGGTAGCTGAAACGAGACCAATCCTGTTTCTGGTGGTTTCGATCGCAAGCAGAACACATCAGGCAACTCAGCCAACTGCTGCCAGAGTAATCGACTAAGAGCTTGAAGGCGTTGGTATCGCTCTTGAGCCGTGCCCCACTGCTGATGAAGAGCGATCGCGGCTCTGAGTCCGCCATAGAGCGGATAGGCAGAGGTTGCCATTTCGTAGCGCTGTCCATCTGGCTTCCATCCTGTGGGATGTCCGGCGCGATCGACGGTAATGCCCCGCCAACCTGCAAAGGTAGGATGCAACGCGTCTAGCGCTTCTGGACGCACATATAATCCACCCAAGCCTTCGGGACCACACCACCATTTGTGTCCTGTAAAGGCGTAGAAATCTGCCTCTAGCTCGTCCAGGTTGAGGGGCACCATACCCACCGATTGAGCCGCATCAACGAGCACCCGCATGGGCTGGAGACTGGGATAACTGTGACAAACCGCCGTCATGTCTGCTAATGGAAGCAACTGTCCTGTGTTCCAAAGGATATGGCTGAGGACGACAAGACGCGTGTTTGGTCGTAGGGATTGTGCCAACACTGCTACCGGATCGCCTTCATTCAGCGTCTCTTGCAGTGGACAGGTAGACACTTCGATCCCAAAGCGCCGCTGAAGCTCCTGCACTGAAGCAAGGATGCTGTGATGTTCGCAGTCGGAAAGCAGTAGATGGTCGCCCGATCGCCAGTCGATGCCCCACAGCGCAATGTTGCAGCCTGCGGACACGTTCTCCGTTAGCGTGATAGTTTGAGACGTGGTGCCCAGTGCAGCCGCGATCGCTGCTCTCGTTTGCGCTGCCTCTTCCACAACCCAGTCGTAGCTTCGGCTTGAGAACGGACCCAACTGCTGGATTTGAGCGTAGGACTGCTGAATTGCCTCCAGCGCACATTGCGGCAGCGGACCCTGCCCGCCGTAGTTAAAATATGCTTTGTTTGTTAAACCAGGGAATTGTGTGCGATGGCTTGCCAGAGAAGCTTGAGCCGGAAAAACTTGGGGAGCAAAAATGCCTGTCATGGTAACGTACTGGTAGGACAAAGCGTTAGCATTCTAGCAGGTGTGCTTGAAGTCGCTTGTGGGCAGAAAAGGGTAAAAAGCAAAAGCATGGTTAGCTTTTAGATGTAGATAGCTATGCAGCACTTCTTCCCCTGCGATCGTGTGGCACTCTCAATTGATTAACCGTTGATGTCTATCGTTCTGAACCAATCCTGTTAGCTTGAAAGCATGTTACTGAATGCTGAACTGCTACTTAACTATCAGCGCTGTAGCCGCCGGGCGTTTCTGGATCTGTACGGCGATCGCAGCCAGCGAGATCCACCCAGCGATTATCTGCTCAAGCTGTTACAAGATAGCCAGAGCAACCAACGATTGCTCCTAGCCGATCAAGAGATTCGTCAGCCCCGCTATGCTGCACGAGACTGGGAGGCAGGCGCACAAGCCACCTTGGCATTGATGCAGCAAGGAGTAGAGCGCATCTATCAGGGTGTGCTGATGGCAGAAGGACTCCAGGGTGTCACGCTGGTCAGCAATCCTGATTTGCTAGTGAAGCGACCAGGGGAATCGCATTTTGGCGACTGGCTGTATGAACCGACTGAAATTAAGTTAGGCAAGCGCCCGAAGCTGGAGTACCAGATCGTCACAGCGTTTCACATGCTGGTACTGGCGCAGGTGCAGGGTGCTTGGGCAGAAACGGCATGGCTGATGTTACGCGATCGGGGTGCCTATGCCGTAGATCTGTGGGAGATGCTGCCTCGGATGCAGACGATTTTAGATGAATGTATCCAGGTGCTATCACAGCCCGACGCACCAGAGGTGTTTATTGCCCGCAATCGCTGTAGTCTGTGTCATTGGTTTGGACATTGCTACACGATCGCTAAAGCCGAGCAGCATCTATCTCTTTTACCTGGCGTAACGCCCAGTCGCTATCTGCAACTTCAGGCACTCAACCTGACAACCGTGAAAGCAGTGACAGAAACAAACGTCGCTCACCTTGCACCGCTACCGGGCTTTGGTAGTGAAACCGCTTATAAACTGGTACGTCAGGCGCGATCGACGCTGCACAATCGAGCGCTGTTGATTGAGAGCTTAGCGCATACTAGCCTGCTGGAAGAAGTGCCAACCGCTCCGGTGGAACTCTATTTCGACATTGAAGCTGAGCCAGCATTGAATTTGGTCTATCTGCATGGCGTGCTGGTGGTCGATCGCCCGTCCCAAACCGAAACCTTTTATCCCCTGCTTGCCGAACGACCTGAAGACGAAGCCCTTGTGTGGCATCAGTTCCTCGACCTGGTTTGGCAGTATCCTACCGCTCCTGTCTTTCACTTTTGCCCCTTTGAAGTTCAGACCGTCGAACGACTCGCCAAGCTCTATGGCACACCACCTCAACGCATACGTCCCTTACTAACCCGCTTCGTCGATCTGCACGAGCGGGTTACGCGTATGGTGACGCTGCCAGTCGAAAGCTATGCCCTCAAGCCGATCGCTCGCTGGCTAGGCTTTGACTGGCGCGATCCAAACGCCAATGGTGCCCAATCGATTTACTGGTACGCTCAATGGCTCTCGACGGGCGATCGGGCGTACCTGGACGCGATCCTCACCTACAATGAGGACGATTGTCGCGCCACGTATCACGCCAAAGATTGGCTCGTCAATTTCTTGCAAACGAGTTATCAGGCGGAACTGGCTTAAAAGCATCAAAAAAATTACCTGTAGCAGTAATCAGCTCAAGGTTCAGGTAGAGCGCTCAACTAAGTTTTGTTTAAGTAAAGAAGCAACCTTTTCATAGGACTGTATAGTACTCTTGTTCATTCGCCCATTGCACTGCACCAGCACTGGGGTTTGAATTGTTTCTCTCACTATCGGGGTCAGTCTTTATGGGTTTACCGCTTGTTTTAGATCTAGCGATCGGCTTGATGTTCATCTATTTAATTCTTAGCTTGCTTGCATCAGAGCTACAGGAGTTATTGACAACTCTCTTTCAGTGGCGGGCAAAGCACCTAAGGGACGCGATCGAGGTTTTTCTTGCCGGCGGTAGTGGGACTCCAGAAGAAGAAGAAGTTAGAAATCTAGTCAGTAAACTCTATGACGATCCGCTGCTTAAAAACATCAATCAAGTATCAAAAAGTTTCATTGCCAAGGGCGCAAGAGAAATTACTCGCTGGTTGATTCCTGGCAATCGAAAAGGAGCCTTTGGCGCTCACCAATCATCAGGACCTTCCTACATTGCTTCGGAAACATTTTCAACTTCTTTACTAGAGCGATTAGGGTTGGCAACCCTGGTTAGAAAGCTTGTTGAAGTAAGACTAGAAAAATTTGCGACTCGAATTGTTGGCACCTTTCAATTACAAACTGATGCAGCCCCCGTTAGTGATTGGGAAAAAGGCAGAATTAGAACAATTGCTGAGAAAGCCAAGAAAGATCTAAGCGGTGATTCTAACTTTGCGGTGCTTTTAGAAGAGTACAGCGATATTCTCAATGACTTTAAAACTGAAGAAACAACATTAGCGACCTGCGTCGAGCGCATGGGCGAAAGTCTTGATGCTTACATTGCCAACTATCCGCTACCAACTGCTCAAGCTGGGGCTTCTACTGTCGAAGCAGCGACACCTTCGAGTGATTCTACGTTGCTTCAATCTGAAGCTGCCTTTGAAACGTCTCAATCTGAAGCCCTCATAGCTGAAGCGCCTTTAACTAGCGGTGAAAATTCTCTCTACTTCTCAAAGCGCTTGAGAGCGTTTAAGTTGAGCCTTTTTGGTGAGAAGAATGAAAGAGCAATGCTGTCGGGTGGGTTGCGTCCAAGTCTGTCTGAAATGGCTCAGTTAGTTGATGAAAGCAGTACTGTCTATCAAGAAGTCTCACAATCATACGCATCGCTTCTATTAGAGGCACCACCACTGGAAGCACAGATAAATCCTGCACTTGAGCAAGAACTATTGGATGCGTATCCAGAGGCGATCGAGAAGGAGATTGTGCAGACGTATCCTGAGGCAGTTGAGGAGCAGTTCTTGGCGATCGCGCCAGATGTATTTAAGAGCGTTGAAAAGCAGTTAACCGATCGTAGGCGCAAAATCTATCGAGCTAGATTGAATCCGCAAATCAACTTGCTGAAGCAACAGAAACGAACCATTCATACTGCGTTGGGTCAACTGGGTGCAGAACAACGGCAAGAGCTTTTGAGTGCAGTGCTTAATCAATTTGGCGGCGATGAACGGATGCGTATGCTCACCAGAAGTCTGGAAGCACTGAGCAACGAGCAGCGTTATGCAGTCATCAACATTGTTTTTGTCAAATTAGAGTTAACAAATGCCGATCGCTCAGTTTATGACAACTATCAAACGTACAAAGCCATTCAACAGGCGTTAGGAAAACTGCCAAACTCGGTCAAAGAAAGCTTTGTCATTCTTGCCAGACGAGCGCAGTCTAAAGTGCAGCAATCCAGCCATGATCTCAATCAGTTTCGTGTGGAAGTGGAAACCTGGTTCGATCGCTCAATGGAACGTGCCTCCGGCGTTTATAAACGAAATGCGAAAGGTGTGGCTCTCTTAATCGGCTTAGTGCTGGCAGGTGCTACAAACTCGGATTCTTTCTATATTGTCAACCGCCTCTCAAATGATGAGAATCTGCGCAAAGTCATTACCGAAAAAGCAGCAGAAGTAGCTCCAAATCGAGATCCATCGGCACCGAATAGCCTATACCTTGAAGCAGTCAAGCAACAAACTGATGCCGCACTCAAAGACCTCTCGCTGCCTGTTGGTTGGAAACCAGAAAATTTGGTCAGACAGTTTGATTGTCAGCCAAGTTCGCCAACAGCGAATAGCCCTGCGTGTGAAGTATTTTCTAATAAACCAGGCGCTTTGAATGGTTCCACAATTTTTCAACTGATTGTGTCAAAACCGATTGATTTGCTCAAGCTTTTAACGGGCTGGATTGTTAGCGGTCTTGCAATTTCAATGGGTGCGCCCTTTTGGTTTGATTTACTGGGCAAGGTTATGAACGTACGTAATTCGGGTAGCAAGCCAAAATCACCCGAAGCGAAAGAAACGGCAAAGTAGAGAAATGAGGGGATAGAGGGAAGTTTTGAGTTTTGAGTTTTGAGTTGCTTCCTCTACCCTCGTTCGACTGAGCGCTGTTCGGCTGAGCGCTCACGCCGAAGTCTGCCTCTCATTTGTCTTGAGCGATCGCCATTTGTTCTAGTGCGGTTTGTAGGTCTTGTGTCAAGGTGGCAACGGCTTGCTTTGCGTTGCGGCGGCTGCCTGCGTATTCTTGCCAGCGATCGGACACTGAAAGCGGTTGCCCAATCGTCAAAACAGCCTTTTGCTTGCCGAGTTTGGGGCGATCGAAGGGGCTTTGACCTTTAATGCGGGCAACCATATCCCACATGAGCAGGGTTGTTTCAGCAAACCGCTCGACAGTAGGCTTCTCAAGCACATACTTACCTGTGACAGCGACAAAACTTTCAACAAGGCGCATGTGCCAAAGGCGTAAATCTGCTTCTTCGGCAACACGGTCAGCCAACCCGTGTTCTAACGGCGAAACCTGATCGATCGGCTTCAGGTCTTCGCGATAAATATAGTCCCAGCCTGCTTGCTCTAACCGACGACAGCGATCGATGACGCTACCTTTCGGCTGCAAGTTGAAGTATTGCTCTGCCACCGTCAACGCTGCATCCATCAACGCAGTGAGGCGTGTGGCAAACTCTGCATGGGAAGCAGGCGCAGCAAGGTCTGCTGGTGGTGCTGTGCTGCCCTCTTTTACAGTCGATAAAGGCTGATGGTAGAAGCGGCTGTAGAACTGCTCCATCACCGAAAGTAAGTGTTCACCCAAACGGTAGAGCCGCTGGTAAAGGACGGATTCTGTTGCAGCATCAGCACTACGAGGGGTGCTGACAGCTAAGCCTGTATCTGCTTCCAATGTGGTCAAAAGTTGATCGAGTGCCTTCCAGGGTGGCGTGATGTACCGATATTGAATGCCGATCGGCACCACAAGCACCGTTTCAGAACGATTGGCTTTGTGTAAATCTTCGACGCACCAAAAAGCGAGTTGGCTTAGCCCTGGTTCTAGCGGACTGACAATTTCGGTATGACCATTGGTGGCACCTTCGGGAGCTGCTGCCATTGGGAGAGCGCCATTTGCAAATAAATCACGAGCAGAGCGCAAGCCAACGCGATCGACCTTGCCACGACGGATCGGCGTACCCCCCAACTGTGCATAGAGCCAGCCCATCAGCGCACCAGCCCACAGCGGAATGCCCCGATCGTACATAAAATGGGCGTGCAGCGGATACTGTAACGCCACTCTCCGCTGACGAGCAACCTTGGGTACGAGGCGAGCCAGCAGATACGCCAGCACAAAGGGGTCAGTCGCACTAGGATGCCGAAACGCTAGTAAAAAGCGGATTTTACCTGCTTGAAACTGACGGTAAAGGTCAACTAAAACCTCCACGTTGTCGGCTTCAACTCGGCTAATCGCGGTTCGCGATCGCATGATCAGTGGCAACAGCCATTGCAACACTCTCACAACCGTCATGTTGAGCTTCGGCGGAATAAATTCCAGCGGCGGTTGCACTTGGCGAATGAGACGCGGCAAGGGAGACTCCTTATTAGTTGTTAGTTATTAGTTATTAGCAGGAGGCTGAAAGCTAAAACTCAAAACTTCTTACTTCGCGCTTCCAACTCAAAATTCAAAACTCAAAACTCAAAACTTTCTCCCTTCTGCTCTCTAAAAAATAAAGATCAACTTCAGTTTCCACCTTTCCGCATGGCGGATCAGTTCAATTTGGCGAATGAATTCGCGGAAGTAGAAGCGGCGTTCGGGTTCGGAAAGGTCGAGCCAAAATTGGGGGATGGATACAGTTTGGGCGATCGCCTGCAAATTGACGGGCGGCAGTTGTGCCAGTTTGCCTTGCAGAACAGCAATTTCAGTACGTAGCTTATAGGCACGGAGGTCAGCAGTGTCTTGATCTAAAACACCGCTAGTAACCAATGGAGGCAGTTGGGACAGGATGGCTTGCTTGGCAGCGATCGCACCACCAATACCCTGCTTTATTGTGCCCACATCCGGTAGCTCAACATCGGCTACTGCGCGAGGGAGATCTTCGCAAATGCGCTCAATCGTCTGCTGAAGGATGGCTTCATAGGCGATCGCCTTACACTTGGGTGTTTGGGTACATCCGGTTGGGCGCAGATAGAGATACTCGCGATCGCGTCGGGGTGCAGAAACACGAGTAATGGTCATGGGCGATCGGCATTCGCTGCACACCACCAACCCTGCTAAGGAACGCGGTGCGCTGGCAGTCCGAGGGGGTAACTGACGATTACGGCGCAGCAAGCGATCGACCTGAGCGGCTTCGTCCCTGGAGATGATGGGGTCATGCGTATCGCTAACGAGTTCGCCATTCTGGTATGCCAGATCGCCCCGATAGACGGGATTGTTCAGCCAGCGATGCCCAGTTGAGACGGCGATTTTCTTGCCATATCGCTTTGCCAGGTACCGTACTGCACCGTTAAGCGAACCATAGAGCAAAAATTGCTCGAAAAAGTCTTTGACCACTGGAGCCGTGCTGCGATCGACCACATAGCGACTTTTGCTGCGCCGATAGCCGTAGGGCGCTTTCCCCGGTGGTGGCAATGCCTTGACGCGATTTTGGGCGTGTCCCTGACGAATGCGACGGCTTCGTTGTTCGCGCTGTACTTGCTGCAACAGCTTGAGTAAATCTGCCTGCAAGTCTGCACCCTTCAGGATCGGTTGATCGGCTAAGGCAGGATGCATTGTGCTGGCTGCTTGCTCCGTCACAATGAGACGAATGCCCAAGGCTTCCAGTTCTGCAAGGCGATCGCCCACAGCCTGCACAGAATCACCTAATTCTTCAACGCGACGAAGAAGCAAATAATCGGTTGGTTCTGCCTGACAATCATCCAGCAACTGCTGCCATTGCTGACGGACGATCGCTATCCCTTTTTTGGGCACTGCCGCTATTGCCAAATCTTGGTAGACGCGATCAATGTCCCAACCCCACAAATTGCTATCAGGCGTTGGTTCTAACAGTGGATCGCTATAGAGATACGCAATAATTCTCATGACATTTGGCGCGATCGATCCGCCACCATGAGCCAGCTATCCTCATAAATGCCCTCGTGCAGCTCATGTTCAGGCAGTTGTTTGACTTTACTAAAGCCACATTTCTCGTAGCATCGAGTAGCGCGGGTGTTGCTGACGCGCGGGTCAATTACGATCTTGTCAGCTTGCAGGTGTTCAAAAAGATAGATCAAAGCAGTTGATAGCGTTTGGGTGCCAATGCCTTGATTCCAGTAACTTGTCTCGCCAATAAAGAGATCAACACCGTAGATCGTAGCGCTTTCACCAACGCCGTAGTCGCCATACTCCTGTCTATCTGCATCTGCCAGACTGTAGTACTGCAAATAGCCGATCGCTAACGCACGATACAGCACAAAACATGGCACTACGCATTCTTTTGCAAGGACTCGTGGCTTGTACTTCTCCAGTACCTTTGCTAAGGGATAGGGATTGTCTCTCCCTCCGCAGCATTCCAGCACTGCCTGATCGGTTAACCATTTCGCCACTAACTGATAATCTTGCACGTCGTCCTGCATGAGACGAATGGCGATCGCGCCATTCTGGATGAGAACGTGATCAGCCACACCACTAAACCTCGCCCAACTCAATCACATTACCGTCGGGATCTTGCGTGAAGAGTGCTGCGCGTCCCGATGCGCTCATTTGCAGCGGGCAGTTGTGCGCAATGAGTTGTTCTTTCGCTGCTTCTAAACTGGCAACAGAAAAGGCAATGTGGCGATTGCGTCCCCATTTTTCGGGGTTGTCCAGTTCAGTGGTGAACGCAGCGGCAACAATCAAATGGATCTGAAAACCAGCCACTTCATACCAGGCTCCAGGAAAGCGGAGCACGCGATCGACTTTCTCTAGCCCCAGCACCAAGCCGTAGAAATGTTCCGATCGTTCCAAATCTGAAACCAGCAGTGCAGCGTGAAGGCAGCGAGTAATCTTCATGGTGATCAACCTGAGAGCATCAACCTCCACAATACCGGAACTCATTCTGCCTAAAGAGCGTTTCACGGTACGTGTAGTTCCATCAAGCATTGAGCAATCCGTTTGGCGGCTCCGGGTGCGCCCATGCGACGGCGACCATTTTCGGCGATCGTTTGTAGGGCATCGGGATTTTGTAGTAAGGATTGGATCACAGCCGCCACGCGATCGGGTTCCTTCACCAACATCACAGATGCCCCTAACAGTCGGGTCTGCGCTTCGGCAAAACCAGGCGTAAACTGCGGACCTTTACCTGGAATGATGATCGCAGGTTTACCCAATCCTACAAACTGTTCCGTTGCGGTGCCTGCCATCGCGATCGCCACATCCGCTCGATGCAAACACTCCGCAAACCGCCTCTGCGCCAACACTAACGTCGATTTGCGATCGCCCAAACCAACGGTGTAAGAATCCTCTGTCAATTGTTGCCAGCGATACGCCATGAGTGCTTTGTGCAGTGTTTCTGTCTCCAGTCCCGACGCGATCGCCGCTAAGAACGTCAACGGTCGAGGGCTTTGAGCAATCATCCCATTCACCCCTTGCAAAATCGTTTCCCAATTCGCATACGCTTCAGGTGGACGCGAACCGGGGAGGAGGGCGATCGTTAAGGCTAAAGGAGAAAGGCTAAAGGCTAAAGCTTCATTTTTATCCTTCATCCTTAATTCTTGATCCTTTCCCCCTTCCCACTCCAGCCCATCCATCATCGGGTTGCCCAGGTCAAACGCTGGAATGCCCTGCCGTTTAAGGCTCATTGCAGTAATCGTGTCTCTGGGAAACACTGCTTTGCAGTTGGGATGGCTCATCAGCCAGCGCTCCCACGGTTGAAAGATACAGCCTGTCCAGCGTTCGATGCGATCGTCCCACCAGGATTTTCGCGGCAACCAACCAACCTCATCACGCAGGTAGTATTCAGATTTAGCTGTCCCCACAAACGCGTAGGGAAGTCCACTGAGGCGGGCGAAAAGAAGTGGCACGATATCGCCGACTGCAAGAATGAGGGAGTGGGGAGTAGGGAGTGGGGAGTGGGAAGTCGTAACTCTGTGTTTCTGCGTCTCTGCGGTGGTTGCCCAGGCGCGGATGGCGCGGAGTTGTGCGAGGGTGAGTTGGAGTAACCCACCCCGGATGTCGCGTGCAAGCTGTCGTCCGTCCTGGTAGATGAATCCGCCAGAGGGCATGGCTTTGACGGAGCCAATGAGGGGAATGCCGCTGTTGGTGTAGGCATACCCTTCGCCAACGATCGGTAGTGCGGTCAGATCTGCTGGTGTGGGCTGTTGCTGAAGTTCGCGCAGGATGCGGATGGCGATCGCATCTTCACCATGACCATTGCTAAGACAGAGTACGCGCATGAGCAGCTAGAAACTGTGGGCTAATGGGTAAACTAGGGCAGATAGAGGTTCTACAAGCGCTAGATTGCTTGCATTTTATGGCGTAAACGCAGGCGAGCCAAAACGATATTTTTATTTGAGTTGAGGTAATTTATGGGTCCCTGGTTAATTCCCGTTGCAGGTATTGTGATTGGTGTAGCTGCTACGCTGTTGCGTGAGAGCCGTGATCCAAATAAATGGTACGGAAAGATGATTTGTAATCGATGTGGCTATGATTGGGATTCTAGACAAGAAACACCACCAGCTAGATGTCCTAAATGTTCTTCAAAGTACATTAGCACTGTAAATGGCTAAGTATTTAAGATTCAGAGTAAGCAGCGA